>JBKDZK010000641.1:0-5042 GCA_047971205.1 Draconibacterium sp. | reverse complement strand
GCCCTTCAGGAAAGTTTGCGATATTTCGGGAAGGTGTTCGTCAAAAGCTTTCATAAAACAGCCAACCGAAGAAATAAATATCCCGGAGTTCCAGTAAAACTCGCCGGTTTCGATAAATATTTTTGCCATTTCCACGTCGGGCTTCTCCGTAAAGGTTTTCACTTTGTAGAGATTATCCAGGTCGTTAAATTCCTTTTACTTTTTGACCTGGATATAACCGTAGCGGGTTTCCGGACGGCTGGGTTTAATTCCCAGCGTCAGAAGCCTTTCCTTCACATCGAGGAAAGCCAGTCCGTTTTTCAACTGGCTCACAAACTCTTCTTCTTTCAAGATCAAATGATCGGAAGGAGTTACGATGATCTTTGCTTCCGGGTTTTTCAGCCGTACTTTATGAAGGGCATAAGCCAGGCAGGGCGCAGTGTTGCGCCTCAGCGGCTCAAGCAAAACCTGTTCTTCACCTAATTCGGGTATCTGTTCCAGCACCAGGTCCTTGTACCGTACATTGGTCACAACCAGAAAGTTTTCTTTGGGTATCAACCTCGAAAAACGTTCGTAGGTTTGCTGCATAAA
Source organism: Draconibacterium sp. (assembly GCA_047971205.1). Classification (GTDB taxonomy): domain Bacteria; phylum Bacteroidota; class Bacteroidia; order Bacteroidales; family Prolixibacteraceae; genus Draconibacterium. The sequence continues at coordinate 4,472 of JBKDZK010000641.1, read as the reverse complement.
TGTGCGGCCGGTTCCTAAAATATCCATGAACTGTTTGGGTTTGGCAGTGCGGCTGAGTGGCCAGAAACGGCTGCCCAAACCACCTGCCATGATAACGCAATACGTATTATTCATACTAAGTCTGTTTCTTCGGGAATCAGTGCAAACGCCCCGCTTGCGGGATTTAGAATGTTTGCCTTTTGCTTCCTTTTTATATCCTCTGTTTCCTATAAAAGTACCAATTTAAAAATCATATCGAAATAAGTACGGAGGAATTTTATTTCTATTGTGCTCAATCGGCACATCAAAAGTTTTGTATCCATCATATAAGTTGTAATTTTATCCGGACAGAAAAGCAGGAATCGAATGCGAATGGGATTTTTTTTTCACATAGGCCGCTACTTTTCGATGTTATCGAAAGTGTTTGCCCGTCCCGAAAAACCAAAAATGTATGTGCGTCAGTTGTTTCTCGAGATTGACAACCTCGGAGTAAACTCGGTGTGGATCGTTATTATTATTTCCATTTTTATCGGAGGTATTATGACCATCCAGTTTGCGCATGCACTAGCCAATCCGCTTTACCCGAACGAACTGGTAGGGCTTGGCACCCGCGACACCTTGTTGCTGGAGTTCTCGTCGACCATGCTCGCACTGATCATGGCCGGGAAGATCGGCTCCAACATCACCTCCGAAATCGGCACCATGCGCGTTACCGAGCAAATCGACTCGCTGGAGATTATGGGTGTCAACTCGGCCAGTTACCTGATTTTTCCCAAGATCGTGGCGGTGGTCTTCATCTTTCCTTTCCTTTACATCATGAGTGTTTTCTTTGGCCTGCTGGGAGGAATGCTGACAGGTCCGCTGGTGGGAGTGGTTACCATTCCGCAATACATCGACGGTATTCAATGGCTGTTCTACCCGTATTACGTTACTTTCTCCATTATCAAGTGCCTGGTTTTTGGCTTTCTGGTTTCGTCGGTACCTGCCTATTTTGGGTATCACGTGCAGGGAGGTGCGCTCGAAGTGGGAAAAGCCAGCACCAAAGCCGTTGTTAACACCAATATTCTGATTCTGTTTTTTGACCTTCTTTTAACACGTTTACTCCTTACATGATCAACGTAAAAAATATATCAAAAGCCTTTGATGGCAACCAGGTCCTAAAAGATATATCCATCACCTTTGAGCCCGGAAAAACCAACCTGATTATTGGGCGAAGCGGTTCGGGAAAAACTGTTTTGCTGAAGTCGATTCTTGGTTTGTTTGATATCGATGAAGGCGAAATCTGGTACAACGACCGCAACCTGGTGCAAATGAGCAACAAAGAGCGAAAACTGCTCCGAAGCGAAATTGGAATGGTTTTCCAGGGAGGCGCGCTTTTCGACAGTGTAAGCGTGGAAGGCAATGTCCGCTTTCCGCTCGATATGTTTACCAATATGAGCGGCCCCGAGAAAATAAAGCGTGTTCAGTTTTGTCTCGACCACGTAAACATCGACCGGCAGGCCTATAAACTGTATCCCAGCGAAATAAGCGGAGGTATGCAGAAACGTGTGGCCATTGCACGAGCAATTGCGCTCAACCCGAAGTACCTGTTTTGCGACGAACCCAACTCGGGTCTCGATCCTGAAACTTCCACCGTGATCGACCAACTGATCCAGGCTCTTACGAAGGAATTTCAGATGACCACCATCATTAACACCCACGATATGAATTCGGTAATCGAAATCGGCGAATCGGTTTTGTTTATCAGCAAAGGCGAAAAAGAATGGGTGGGCACCAACCGCGAAATCCTGGATTCGGGCAATAAAAAACTCGACGACTTTATTTTTGCTAACAAACTGTATGCGCAGATGAAGAAGGGAAAGTAGTCTCTGCCGCCCAGAAAATACAAAATATTTAAATTGATAAATAATTCTCCCTCCCCAATAAGCACATTTGTTCACTTATCATAGTTCTTTCTATCTTTACTCCATGAACTACGAATGCTTGATTTGCCAGGTAAAAGCCCTGGAAAAGCGAATGGACAAATACGAAATCGCAGAGGAGAAGCGAAACACACTGGTGAGTGAGCTAATCCAATCCATTGCCGGGATTGATCTAAACATTAGTTATTCTCCCGACATTTCGCGAAATATTATTGAAGAACTGGAGAAACACTCCCCGATTTCCGATCCGTACAAAACCGAGAAAGAGGAAAGCAACCAGGAAATGCTGGCTCGCTACGATGGTTTCAAAGAAATGGTCAGTCAGGCTCCCGATCCGTTTGATACAGCACTACGACTGGCCATTGCCGGCAACATCATCGATTTTGGCCCAACACACCAATTTGATGTATGGGGAACCATCGACCGCGTGATGAGCAGCGATTTTGCCATTGACGACTCGGAGCAGCTGCGGGACGAAATTACAAAGGCAAAGTCAATCCTTTACCTGGGAGACAATTGCGGCGAAGTGGTGCTCGACAAACTTTTCCTGGAAACGATTCAGCATCCGAACGTGGTATTTTCGGTTCGCGAGCGAGCCATTCTAAACGATGTAACCTTAAAGGAAGCCGAAGAAGTAGGTATTCCCCAGGTAGCAAAACTGGTATCGAACGGCGACCACGCTCCCTCCACCTTGCTTCACAGGGTTAGCCCGGAGTTTAAAACAATGTATGACTCCGCCGACCTGATCATTTCAAAAGGAATGGGAAACTACGAAGGACTGATGGACCAGAACGATCCCCGCTTGTTTTTCCTGCTGATGATCAAATGCCCGGTTATCGGAAAAAAGATCGGTGCACAAAAAGGAGACTTTGTAATTAAACGCAGTACTTCCTGCTAAGCGCTGAGTGTAACGAAATCATAACTCCGATTCCAGTTGCTTTTTCACCGCCTGCTGGATGTACTGGTTTAGCGTTATTCCTTTCTTAAGTGCTTGCCGCGTAGCTTTGCGGTGAAGCTCGGGATTGAGCCGCACGTTCAGTGTCCCTTTGTACGATTTCTCAACCGGCTTTCCTTCGGCTTCACAATCCTTAATATGCTCATCCACCATCGTTTTAAAACCTATCTCCAACTCGTCAACCGATGAGCCCTCGAAAGTAATCAGGTCGTCAATTCCTTCAATCTTCCCGTAGAAAGCACGGTCTTCAGCGCTGTAGTGTACCGAACCAATAAAATCCTTGTAAACTAACACATCTTTCATAATAATCGTTTTTTCTTCATACCCCAGAAAGCCTATTTTTTAGGAACCAGGGTCACCACCGGAATGATCATTTCTTCCATAGAAATGCCCCCGTGCTGAAAGGTATCCCTGTAATAATTGGCGTAGTAATTATAGTTATTCGGATAAGCAAAAAAATCGGTTCCCTGCGCAAAAATGTAGCTGGTACTTACGTTTCTGGATGGCAGGTATATCTTTCGCGGATCGCGAATTTCAAACACATGCTTCGACTTAAAATTAAGGTTCTTCCCCAGCTTGTAACGCAGGTTGGTATTGGTTTCCCGGTCGCCAATCACTTTCACCGCATTATCCACCCGAATGGCGCCATGGTCGGTAGTGATAACCAGCCGGATATCGTTGTCAGCCAATTCTTTTAAAAGTTCCAGAATGGAAGAATTTTGGAACCAGCTAAGTGCCAGCGAACGATAAGCCTTTTCGTTGTTGGCCAGCTCGCGAATCATGTCCATTTCGGTACGTGCATGCGAAATCATATCCACAAAATTGACCACCATTACCGAAAGATCATTCTCCAGAATGTTCTTCAGGTTATCGGTTACCCAACGTTCTTTGCGAACACCGGAAGCTTTTTCAAAATACAAACTCTCTTTCCGCCCGAAACGGGCCATTTGCTTTTGCAGTAAAACATCCTCGTTCCGGTTTTTATGGCCTTCGTTGTCATCGTCCTCCCACAACTGCGGATATACTTTCTCAATTTCCGAAGGCATCAGGCCGGCAAACATCGAATTTCGGGCATACATGGTTGCGGTAGGCAAAATACTGCAATACAGGTCTTCGGTTTGCGTACGGAAATACTCGTTCACAACCGGACTAAAGATCCGCCACTGGTCGTAACGCAGGTTATCGATCACCAAAACCAATGTTTTTTTCTTTTGATCGAGTTGCGGAAAAACAACGTGCCTGAAAATGTCGGTCGACAACATCGGCCGGTCGCCAAGGTCCCTGTTAAACCAATCGGCATAATTGTCTTTTATGTAACGAAAGAAGGCTTTATTGGCATCTTCTTTTTGCATAGCCAGAATCTGGTCCATGGTCGAATCTTCTGACTCACTTAACTCCAGTTCCCAGTAAACCAGCTTTTTGTATATTTCTTTCCACTCATCAAAACTTAGCCGGTCGCTTATCTCCATTCCGATCTGAGCAAACTGCATCTGGTATTTCGACGTGGTTTGCTGGGTAACCAAACGTTTCTGATCGATGTTCTTTTTCAAAGTCAGCAAAATCTGCTTGGGATTTACGGGTTTAATAAGGTAGTCGGCTATTTTTGCACCCACTGC
>JBKDZK010000640.1:0-2021 GCA_047971205.1 Draconibacterium sp. | reverse complement strand
ATTCCAAGGCTCCTAATCCTGTTTCTTTACTGCAGCTGAACGGAAAAATTTACAATGCGCAGGAAATGTTAAAAGGGTTCTTTCAGCATTTTGAAAAGTGGTACGCGCTTCTGGAAGCAGGACAGTTTCAGCAAATTGACGAAGCTTACCTGGGCAAACTTTTTGGCTTTAACCAATGGCGAAATTTTCGGAAAGACAATGAGCTTTTTGAAGCCAGGATCTCCGGAATCGGTGAGTTCGGACAACTTCAGCTGGAAGATCGTTCCGGAAAAATCACGGAATATATGTTTAAGGAAGTAGAGTATATTTTTTAGTAAGATACTTCCCGTTGAATCCGGAAGCTGTTGAAGCTTTGATGGGGCAGAATTGCTAAACTGACAAACTGAGACTGAATATTGCAACCGTTGTCTGAGCACAAAGACTCAAAGACACAAAGGTATTTCTTTTATTCTCTCGTAAAGGCGCTAAGTTAAGCTACGAGCCTCTGGCTGCGATCTTTTATCCTTCATTGGTCGTTGTCATTGTGAAATTGCAAAACTGTCAGATTGAATCCGTCAAAGGACGGACAGGCACTGATCACTGAGAATGAATACTGAGACTGATCACTAACTGAGGCATTCAGGCATTTCTCAAAAATTCAATCCCTCAATCCTTCAGCCCGGCTCTACTGATACGGCAGTTTGGTCAATGTATCGGCCAGGTTATTAAGGCCTTCTTCCAGTTTGTTGCCCACCATCATTTTAATCATCATACTCATTTCTGCATGAAGTGTCAGGCGCATTTTGGTGTTGTATTCATCCACCGGAAGCAGTTGAATCCAGAACGTGAAACTTAGCGGAAGTCCGCCTGAGCTTTCAATTTTGATGGATTTAAACGGTTCGCGGTCGATGATTCTGATCTCGGCAACACCCAGCCCGGTGATGTTGAATTTACAGGAATCGCGGTCTGACTGAAACTCGGTGATTTTTATCTGCGGCACTTTTTCAGTGATCCGCTCAATCAACCCTGAATTCATGTAGCCTGCCAGGTTCTCGAAATTCGACAAATAATTAAATACAACCTGCTGGTTGTGTCCGATTGTTTTTACGTCGCTTACGTATTTGTTAACTCCCATCTGTCTGCTTTTGAAAAAAAATCCCGTCCCGGTTGTTACCGGGAGCGGGATCTATCTGTTGTTGATAAAGTTCTAAAATTATTTTCCCCAGTTGGCCGGGTCTTCGCGCCATCCCATCAACGACTCAACCTGGTCCTGGGTGATTTCTCCCTTTTCCAGAGCCAGATCAATCAGGATTTGGTAGCGGCTTAACGAAGTAAGTTCGATGTCGGCTTTCTTAAAGTTTTCTTTGGCATGCGGGAAGTTGTAAGTGAAAATGGAAACCATTCCCACAACATCGCCACCAAAATTGTTGACTGCTTCGGCAGCTTTCAGACTGCTGATCCCGGTTGATACCAGGTCTTCGAGCACCACCACTTTCTGAAACGGTTTCAGGTCGCCTTCAATCAGGTTTTCCAAGCCGTGTCCTTTTGGCGACGAGCGAACATAAATAAAGGGCAAGCCCATTTGTTCGGCCACCAATACTCCCATGGCAATGGCACCGGTTGCTACTCCGGCAATCACTTCTACATCCGGGTATTTTTCACGGATCACTTCCACAAACTTGTCGCGGATGAAAGTGCGCGTCTGCGGGTAAGACAAAATCTTACGGTTATCGCAATAAATCGGCGATTTCCAGCCGGAAGCCCATGTAAAAGGATTGTTGGGTTGTATCTTTATGGTGTTGATTTCTAACAGTCGGTTGGTAACTTCGATTTGAGTTGACTTCATGATAAATGCTATTTTGTTCGATGCAAAAGTATAAAGTTTTTTTGAATGAAAAGAGGATTGTGTCCAGGGAAATCTCTATTGAACATAATGATTTTCAGAAACATTTTTCAGAATTGAAAGACCCGCGCCGTACTACCAAAGGCAATTTCCTGTACCCTCTCCACGAGATACTTTTTCTTGTGATATCAGCCGTAGT
>JBKDZK010000639.1:0-3991 GCA_047971205.1 Draconibacterium sp. | reverse complement strand
TAAAAGGTGAAAGTTTAAGAAGAAAAATGTAATTTTGTCATACATCGGTCATTCCAAAACCTGAAAAAACAGGGGGTCAATATCACCGGAATGAGGGGTCAACATCACCGGAATATCCAATCACATACATTCAAGCCAATGAATGCTTAAAAGAACACTGTAATGATGTAATACAGTCCTACGAGGATAAATAAAACTGCGATGACTTTCCGAAACCAATATTCGAAGGTTTTTAGCCGTTGATACAAACCTCCTACCCCCGACACGGCATAAGCGATCAGCCAGGCAAACAAGATGACCGGAATACCGGTGGCAATGGCAAAAACAATGGGAAGGTACAAACCTGATGCGCTGCTGATGGTGAGCGGAATTAACATTCCGAAGTACAAAACACCGCTGTAAGGGCAAAAGGTCATGGCAAACAACATGCCCAGCAAAAGAACATCCCAATACCCGGTAACACCTTTTTTCTCGAAACGTTCTGCTATTTTTCCGCCTCCCGGAAGACTGATTTTCAAAACACCAAGCATGAACAGCCCGATAACGATCAGCAAGAGGCCAATGATCTTCATTCCGTAGCGTTGAAATACTCCCGACACCTCGAACTGATCAGCTCCCAGAAAAATAACAAACGCCAGTAAAGTATAAGCAATCGCTCGTCCCAAGGTATAGATCAGGCCGTTGTAAAAAACCCGGTTTCGGTTTTCAATGTCTTTACCAATAAAACCTACAGCAGTAATATTGGTCGCTAAAGGGCAAGGGCTGATGGCTGTCATTAACCCTAGTACCAAAGCAGTTACAACAGGAAAAGAACTGTTTTCGAGTAATCCGGTCAGAAATCCTTCCATGCTACAACAACGGTTTTATCTTCTCTTCAATTACTTTTTTGAATTTAGCCGGATCGGTTCGGGCGTACAAAAAACCTTCGTTGGTAAGGTTGATCTTTTTCTTTCCTTTTACCACCAAAAGCGCCTGGCTGTTGATCCCCAGTTCTTTTCCCTTGGCTTCACCATCGGGTTGATCCAAATTGTAGGACACGAAACTGACTTTGGAGCCAAATAACTCCTTTACATCCTGTTGGGCTTCCGACTCAATTGCTTTGCAGGTGGCACACCGCTTATTTACGTGAAAGTAATAGACCTTAACCAGCGCTTCTTTGGGTTCTGAATCGGTTTGTGCTGAAACCTTCATTCCGAAAAGTAAAACAGCGCAAAGGCTCAGCAAGACAAGGTTGATTTTTGTTCTCATTTGGTTCAATTATTTGTTTTTAGCGGGAACTCATCCCGAATTTTATGATTTGTTTTTTTGAATCGTTACTCAATCTTTCACTTTACGCCAGCCTCCATTTAATACATTTCCCGGAACCTGTTCGGCATTCGCAAAACACCGAACAAACAACACAAAATTTTTAGATCTTCCAGAATTCTTTAAACAGAGCTTTTGCCTCCGCCCAGTTTTCTTTGTTTATACAATACCTGATTCTGGGTGCTTCAATCTCCCCCTGAATCAACCCGGCATCTTTCAACTCCTTCAGGTGTTGCGAAAGCGTTGATTTTACAATCGGCAGTTCCTCGGTAAGATCGCCACTGTAGCAACAGCTTTGACTGGCAAGTAATTCGAGCACGTACATCCGAACCGGATGCCCCATTGCTTTGGCATAACGGGCCATCTTCTTCTGTTTATCAGTTATTACTTCTTTCGACGCCATGATTGTTCGCAATCTACCGAACAAATGTAAGCAGAATTCTAAAAGAAATGATATGTATTCCGAAAATAGCCAGGCAAAATCTTCTTTCACCTTTCTATTTTCACAGCTTTTCTTTTACTTTTTTTACCTGGGTTTACAACCCTTTTGTTTTTCCGTTGTCTTTCAAAACGAGATCAGATAACAAACATGGTTCATTGACAGGCCTTACGTTTACTAATTCGCGGTGTTTATCGAAAAATATCATTCGTTTGTCGGATAATCGCCGCCGTTTTAATTGTTTGGTATAACTTCGTGGTCCATAGAAAACAAAAACAGAAAACAATTACTTACATGCTGAAATTAAAGATCCTCACACTCATGCTGCTTTGTGCCGTGTTGGCAAAGGCGCAGGAAATTACCTTAAGCGGTTATTTAAAAGATGACTCCAACGGTGAAGCACTCATCGGAGCTACCCTTTATGTACCGGAGCTGAAACAGGGAACCGCCAGTAATGCCTACGGCTTTTATTCCCTTACCATTCCGAAAGGAAACTACACGATCCGTGTTTCGTTTATTGGCTATCATCCCCTCGAACAAAAACTGGAAGCGAATGAAAGTGTTACCCGCGATTTCTCCCTTTCCGGAGTTTCGGAGCAAATAGAGGAAGTTACCGTGCGCGGCGAAGCTGCCGATGCAAACGTGCAGCGCGTGGAAATGGGCATGACCACCCTCCCCGTTAAAACCATCCAAAAACTTCCGGCCTTTATGGGCGAAGTAGATGTGATCCGAACCATCCAGTTGCTGCCCGGTATTCAAAGCGGCGGCGAAGCCAGTTCGGGATTGTATGTGCGTGGTGGCGGCCCCGACGAGAACCTGATGATCCTTGATGAAGCGCCGGTTTACAATGCTTCTCACCTGCTCGGATTCTTTTCGGTGTTTAATTCCAATGCCATCAAAGACATTCAGGTATACAAAAGCGGTATCCCAGCCGAATACGGGGGAAAAGCTTCTTCGGTGATCGACATCCGCCAAAAAGACGGCAACAGCAAACAACTGGCTCTCGATGGCGGAATCGGTAACCTTTCGAGCAGACTTACGCTCGAAGGCCCTATCATTAAAGACCGCTGGAGTTTTCTGATTGCCGGGCGGCGCACTTACTACGATGTGCTTGGGAAAGCCATGGGACTGGAAGAGCTAAAAGACAACACCCTCTATTTTTATGATTTGAACGGAAAATCGAACTTCATCGTCAACGATAAAAACCGCATTTACCTGTCGGCCTACAATGGCAAAGATGTGTTTGAACTGGGCGAATCGATGTACATGCGATGGGGAAATACAACCGCCACACTTCGCTGGAACCACATTTACGGCGACAAGCTTTTTATGAATGTGTCGGCCATTTATTCGAAATACCGATACAGTTTGGGGGTCCCCGGTGATAATGCCGACAATTTCGATTGGTCGTCGCAAATCCGCGATTACAACCTGAAACTGGATTTCACCTATTACTTCAATCCGCGCAACACGTTCAAATTTGGAGGCAATACGATCCTTCACAATTTTAAACCCGGGCAGGTGCTTACCAACGGCGAAAACTCGATGTTTAACGACCTGGAGCTTACCGAATACAACACACACGAGAATGCTCTTTACCTGTCGAACGAACAACAATTTTCGGAGCGCTTTTCAGTTCAGTACGGACTAAGGCTAAGCCACTTCCAGCAAATAGGAGAAGGAGAGGTGAACATTTACGAAAATCCCGACCAGCCCGACAAAGACGAAGTGCGCGAAACCATTCACTACGGAAAAGGAGATAAAATCGGGGATGCTTTTGTTCACCTGGAACCTCGCGTGGGCATGAAGTTCAGCCTCGACAGGGCCAGCTCGGTAAAAGCCTCCTACAACCGGATGGTTCAAAACCTGCACCTGATTTCCAACACACAGTCGCCCTCGCCGCTCGACATTTGGTTGCCCAGCAGCACCTATATAAAGCCGCTGATTGTTGACCAGGTTTCGATGGGCTATTTCCGCAATTTCAAAAACAACATGTGGGAAACTTCGGTGGAAGTGTATTACAAAGACATGCAGAACGTGCTGGATTACAAGGAAGGTGCCGAGCTTTTCCTGAACGAAAACATAGAAACCGAGTTGCTGCACGGTACAGGGGAATCCAAAGGGCTGGAACTTCTGGCCAAGAAAACCAAAGGGCAGCTTACCGGCTGGGTGGGTTACACCTGGTCGAAAACCACCCGTAAAATTGAAGGTATCAACAACGGAAACCCCTACCCTTCGGACTACGAC
>JBKDZK010000638.1:0-2775 GCA_047971205.1 Draconibacterium sp. | reverse complement strand
GGAGAGGGGCAACTTTATGTGATAAGTGATTTTGCCAATTTAAACAATGATGCGTTAGTAACCCGTGTATTATCAAGGCTGGAGAAAGAAGGGTTTCTGCTCCGTCTTTCGCAGGGGTTATACTTATACCCGAACAGGAATCGTTACGGAGTGCACAAACCACCTATTGAAGAAATAGCCAGAGCCATTGCCGAAAAAGACAAGGCACGGATTATTCCTTCGGGATTAACAGCTTTAAACGTATTGGGGTTATCAACCCAGGTCCCAATGAATGCGGTTTATTTAACCAATGGTACCCCAAGAACAATTATTATAGGTAAGCGTAAAATTATTTTTAAGAAAAGTGCTCCCCGGAATTTTGCCTACAAAAGTAACTTGTTCTCTTTGGTTATTTCTGCCATGAAAGAAATAGGCGAAAAAAATATGACAGATGATACTGTACAGAAGATAAAGGAATTGCTTTTAAAAGAGGAGGACCAGGAGATAATCAGGCAGGATTTTCTTATTGCACCCCAATGGGTACGTAAAAAACTGAATATGATATGAGCACAAAATTGGAGCAGAAAATGAATTGGGTAGAGCTTTCTTTGGAAGAGAAGCAGACCATACTTGCCAATGTAGCCGAAGAAAAAGGTATTGATGACAATGCGGTAGAAAAAGATTTTTGGGTTAGTATGGTTCTAAAGGCAACCTTTAGCTTAAAATGCAGTGAAGGGCTTGTTTTTAAGGGGGGCACAAGCCTTAGTAAAGGTTGGGACTTAATAGGGCGTTTTTCAGAAGACTGTGACCTTGCCATTGACAGGGCAGTACTTGGATTTGGAAAGGAATTGAACGGAACACAGCGTAATAAGCTGAGAAAAAAATCAAAAAAATTCATTGATGATACACTTGTTAATGAGTTGGAAAAAGCATTAAACGAACTGGGTTTATCAGACCATTTTAATTTAGTAAATCCTAAAACGAAAGAATCGGATAAAGATCCGGTTGAATTTTACATTGAATATAAGTCCGTATTACCCGAAAAGAACCCATACATTGCAGAAAGGGTGAAGGTTGAAATTAGCTGCCGTTCTTTGACAGAACCGTTTGAGTTAGTCGAAATGAGGTCTATGATTGAAGATGCATATCCTGATGAGTCGTTTAGTGGACTGTCATTTAACATTCCGACCGTATTTCCGGGAAAAACTTTTCTGGAGAAGATATTTCTTTTGCATGAAGAGTTTAACCGTTCAGGAGGTGCATCTAATGTTGACCGGCTTACCAGACACATTTATGATATTGAAAAGATGATGGATAAAGAGTTTGCAGTAGAGGCAATGAACAATGGCTCCCTGTATTCGGATATTGTTGAGCACCGGAGTAAGTTTACAGCGTGGAGTAGGTTTAATTATCAAACTCATCACCCTTCAACTATTTCTTTTTTGCCACCGGAAGCTTTAACACGGGCTCTTAAAGATGACTATAAAAAAATGCAGGAGGGGTTCATCTATGGCGATAGTTTGTCATACGAGGATATGATTGAACGCCTTACTGTTTTGCAGGAACGTTTTAGGGGAGTTGTCTGTAATACGCCTTTTTTTCAACAAAATTAGGCTTTGTTCTGTAGATACAAAAGCCGGAATCTTCCGGCCTTCATACCTTGTAGATGTGTAAGTTTATTCTTCCTGCTGTAGTAGATGTGCCAGTTCCGGGTCTGCTGCAATCCTTTCCAGTTCGTCTGCTACAATCTGCTTTGCTTCTTCTTTGATATGCTTATAATTAAACTGTATTTGTTCATGCATCCTGTCAATACCCTCCTCGTCTTTGAAATTCGTTATTACGGGTATGGGTTTATATGCCTTTGTTTCTGCTGCTACTTTGGCATTGTCCACTACAATTTCAGCATGAAAAATCTTTTGCTCAATACGTTCCTCAAAGTTATCCGCCACAGCTCCAACAAACATTCCCTGTGTAAGGTTACTGATTTTTGAGGCTGGTATCAGGCTATCCATTTGAGTGGAAATTGAAGTTGATTTATCATTGCGGTTAATGGTCATGCTTTGTCGCTTTTGTAACACCTTCCCAAATCGTTCAGAAAGTGTTTTGGCTGTTTCTCCAACTACCTGACCCGAAAAGATGTTTCCTACCGTATTCATAACAACCTTGGCCTCTTTGTCGCCATAATCGCGTGTTAGCTGGCTGAAATCCTGAAATCCCAAAAGGACGGCAACTTTGTTACTCCTGGCAGTTGCAATGAGGTTGTCCAAGCCTTTAAAGTAAATGGTTGGCAGCTCGTCTATCACAACAGAACTTTTCAATTGTCCTTTCTTATTGATGAGTTTTACAATGCGGGAATTGTATAGCCCCAAGGCTGCGCCATAAATATTCTGTCTATCGGGATTATTACCTACACAAAGCACTTTCGGTTCTTCCGGATTATTGATGTCAAGGGTAAAATCATCACCTGTCATTACCCAATACAATTGAGGACTAATCATACGGGAAAGAGGAATTTTCGCACTCGCAATTTGCCCCTGTAACTGGTCTTGTGCACCGCCTAACCAGGCATCCATAAATGGTGAAAGGTAGTTTTCCAGTTCAGGGTATGAGGTAAGTATGGGAAATATGTCTTCATAGCGTTTGTTCAGGAACTCTATTGCGTGAGGAAATGTACAATACTTACCGTCTTTATATATCCTGAGATACCAAATAATGGCAGCAAACAAAATAATGGGAGATTCTACAAAAAAATCACCCTGCTTTTGTACCCATGTTTTGTTTAGATTAAGCATTATG
>JBKDZK010000637.1:0-3966 GCA_047971205.1 Draconibacterium sp. | reverse complement strand
GGAAGGTTCTATGTTCCGCATTCAGGAAGACTTAAACGGAAATTACTGGTGTTTTCGGCGACAAAGGTTATTTCAGTTTGATGAAGACGGAAATATCCTGAAAACAATTTATGTAAGACTTAAAGGATTACCTGAGTTTATTCCTTCTTCAATTGCTTCAATCACTATTGATTCAGACAATGATCTGTGGATCGGCACATTTAAAGACGGGCCTTTTTTACTGGATGTCAACACGTATAAGTTACGTCCGCTGCATCTCAAGCGAAAACACGGAAAAGTCCATCCCATGTATTTTGTGCGCTCAATAGCCGAAGATAATAACGGAAAATTTTGGATTGGTACCGAAAAAGGGCTGTTTGTTTATGATAAAAAAAGCGGCAGTTACGAGCACTATATGCAAAGCTTTGACCCTACTGCCGAAAGTTTGAACGACAACGCCATTTACCGGATATACAAAAGCAGGGAAAACATTATGTGGATTGGGACCTACTTTGGCGGGTTAAATATTTTCGACCCTGTTGGAACCGGATTTAACCGGATTTTGCCCGGTATAACCCCCAACCGCCTGCAAGGCAAAGCCATCAGCCAGATAATAAGAGGCCCCGATAAAAAACTTTGGATAGCAACCGAAGATGGCGGTATTGCCCTGTACGATGAAAACAAGCATTCTTTCAACCATATATTGGACAATGCAACCGAAGATATTGTTCCCATTACCAATAATGTTCATGCCCTTACAGTGGATAAAAACGGAATTGTGTGGTCGGGCAACTTTTACCGCGGAGTGAATAAAATTGACCCGGTTACCCACAAAATGGTCAATTACTCCCATGTTGTTGACGATCCGCACTCGCTTACCAACAACTTCGTTTTTTCGCTTTATACGGATAAAAACGATCTGATGTGGGTTGGTTCAATGAATGGCGTTGATTGCTTTAACAAAACAACACAACAGTTTACACGATTTAAGCCCGACTCGCTGCGCGGAAAATTTATTTACGACATTTTTCAGGATAAGGACGAAAATTACTGGTTTTGTACCAATAATGGCACAGGGCTTTATCGTTACAATCCTAAAAGTGACGACTTAACCCATTTTGGCAAGGACAGTCTGGAAGGGTTTCAATCACATTCATTTATTGGCCATTGTATTGATTCGGAAGAAAGAATCTGGTTTGCCTCAAGGGGCGACGGGCTGGTTTTGTTTGACCCAAAAACACAGCAATTTACTTCGTACAACAAAAAAGACGGGCTTCCGAGCAATGTGGTGTATGGCATACTTGAGGACGATAAGCACAACCTGTGGCTTAGTTCAAACAACGGGATTTCGATGTTTCATTACAAAACCGGCGAAATTCAGAATTACAATATCGATCACGGACTGGTGGGCAATCAGTTTAATTACAAGTCGTATTTTAAGGCTGAAGACGGAACCATGTATTTTGGCGCTGTAAACGGGCTAAGCTACTTTCATCCGGATGATATAAAAATACACGAATCGAAACCGGTGGTACATTTTACCAATTTCAGGCTTTTTAACGAAATAGTTGAACCGGGGAAAAATTCGGTATTAAAGAAACACATTGACCAAACCAAAAAAATAGAACTCGCTTACAATCAGAATTTTATAAGCTTCAATTTTATTGCCCTTGATTTGCATTCGCGCGGAAAAAATAACTTTTACTATTACATGGATGGTTTTGAACCAACCTGGCAGCCTGCCGAAAATCAAAGAAGTGCTACTTACACCAACCTACCTCCCGGCGAATACTATTTTCGAATAAAGGCAACCAACGATTACAATTATCCCAACGACTTGCAACGAAGCATAAGATTAATTATCAACCCGCCCATTTGGAAAACAACCTGGGCTTACCTTTTATATGCCATTGGTCTTTCGGTCATCGTGTTTCTGTTTTACCGGTTTAATGCAATCAGGCAAAAAGAAAAGATGACGCTGAAAATCGAAAAAATTGAGAAAGCTAAACTTCGTGAACTTCATCAGCATAAGATTAACTTTTTCACCTACATATCGCATGAGTTTAAAACGCCCCTGACCATTATCCTGGCATCGATGGATACTTTTTTCAGAGGAGAAAATGTGCCGCCCGAATTTAAAACCCGGATGATAACACTAAAACGAAACGTGCAGCGCCTTCAGTTTTTGATCAACCAACTGATGGATTTCAGAAAAATAGAAACCGACCACGCAAAAACAAACCTGCAAAGCGGCGATGTAATTCAATTTCTCCGCGAAGTATTTAACGCATTTAATGCTTTGTTCAGCCGAAAAGAACTGGAGTATATCTTTATTTCGGAAAGAGATGTTCTGTTTACACGGTTCGACCCCGACAAGCTTGAAAAGATCGTATCAAACCTGTTAAGCAATGCCTTTAAATTTACTCCTCAGAACGGTGAAATAACATTAAAAATAAATGTGTTACAAAAGGACGGGCAATCCTATCTTCAGTTAAATATTTCGGATACCGGTGATGGTTTAAGCCAGGAAAAACTGGATAAAATCTTTAATTTATTTTACAAAGACGAAGAAAACCAAAATGAATACCAGGGCAGCGGAATTGGGCTTACCTTAACCAAAAGCCTGGTAAAATTCCTGAACGGCACTATTGATGTGAAAAGTGTTCAGAATGATGGGACAACGTTTACAGTTACGCTTCCGGTTGAAGAAGAAATTGAAAAAACGGACGATGCCGGCAATATTGAACTGAAAAAAAGTGTTGTTGAAAACCTGCTTATTCAGTCGCAAGCGGAAGAACACAAAATCAAGCCCAACGAAGCGTTAAAGGAATTTGAAATACTGTTTGCAGAGGACAACCAGGAATTGCTTAAATTTTTAGCCGACCAGTTTAATGACAGATATACTATAAGAACGGTTACAAACGGGCTGGAGGCCCTCGCTTCGGTTAAGAAAAACATCCCTGATTTAATAGTGACCGATTTAATGATGCCGCAGATGGATGGTATGGCTTTGTGCAAGGAATTGAAATCGAATTTTGAGTATTGCCATGTACCCATTATTATGCTCACCGCAAAATCGGACGTTGACACACGACTGGAAACGCTTGAAGTTGGTGCTGATTACTACCTGGCAAAACCGTTTTTGTTTTCAGAGCTCGAACTGCAAGTCAGAAATATACTTTCGGCAAAAGCAAACCTAAAAAAGCATTTTATACGCTTTGGAAATATGGATGTTGAACACCCGATTAAAAACCGCGACCAGCAATTTATCGAAAAGGTGTCTGCCTTAATTCACCAAAACCTTATGAACCCGGATTTTGGGGTAAATATACTGACAAAAGAACTGGGAATAGGCAGAACACTGCTACATACCAAACTGAAGCAAATACTTGATATGAGTGCAACGGAGTTTATAAATACGATTAGGCTTAACGAGGCAAAGGTTTTACTGAAGCAACATCCTGAAATGACCATGTCGGAGATTGCTTACCACGTAGGGTTTAACGACCCAAATTATTTCAGTCGTACTTTCAGAAAAATTTTCAATGTTTCGCCCAGCAGTTATCGCGCAGGTGAGGAAAATACGCATTCCAAATTAAATGAAACAGAATCTTAGCAGGATCTTCCCCGGGGATAAAACTAATTTATTCCTTCCAGTCATCCGTTCTAAACGAAGAAGCTGGTAATCCTGCAGTGTTAAACAGAGTCCCCACAAAAAAATTTTCCCAGCAATAACGTACTGCTACCGGAGTATCAACACTCTCAGACCACACAATAACATTATTTCGGTTTATTGCTGCGCCAGCTTTGTGAAATACTTTATCGCTTCCGGCAACTTCAAAACCTTCCAGATTTTGGTCGAAAGACGTTAAACCTAAGTCAGCAAAATCAAAGGCCAATACAGCCTTTCCTTCTTTTACTTCCATCGACTTGTACGTTGGGCCACAATACCCGCTTCCTTGTATTCCATAAGTTTTTGCCAATGCC
>JBKDZK010000636.1:0-5486 GCA_047971205.1 Draconibacterium sp. | reverse complement strand
CTTTTCATTGTAACTTTTGCTACACGAAATCACCCGCTCCAACAAAAAAAGCGCAACTAAAAGTTACGCCTTCCTTTATCTTCGATTTGCTCTTTCTAAGCTTCAATCATTGCTTTGTAAGCATCAGCATCCAGCAACTCATTCAATTCAGCTGCATCTGCTACTTTAACTTTAATCATCCAGCCGTCACCGTAAGGATCTTTGTTTACCAGTTCAGAATCGTCAGCCAGGGCTTCGTTAACCTCCAACACTTCGCCTCCAACAGGCATAAATAAATCCGAAACTGTTTTAACGGCTTCTACCGTACCAAAAGTTTCGCCTTTTCCAAGCTCTTCACCTTCTGTTTCAATTTCAACAAAAACAACATCACCCAATTCACCTTGAGCGAAATCGGTAACACCAACCACAACAACATCATCTTCAATGCGCACCCATTCGTGGTCTTGCGTGTATTTCAAATCAGCAGGAATATTCATAACGATATGATTTTAAAGATTCTCGTCAAAATTAAAACATTTTACTGAAATAAGAAGACACAAAAAACAACCATTTCTCTGATTTTTACCCAATTTTGACATGGATACAAGATAGTTTTGAGTCTTTTTGTATTATTGCAAAAATTTGTACGAGTAATATGTTTTCAAGAAAAGTTGAATCGCTGTCTGCACTGTCAGAGGCCGCCAAAGAACTGATCAGCATTTTTCCCGACGAACGGGTGTTTGCATTTTACGGAAAAATGGGCGCCGGCAAAACTACTTTCATCCAGTCTATTTGCCGGGAATTGGGAAGCCGGGACAACATCACCAGCCCCACGTTCGCCCTGATCAACGAATACAACACCGCGAAGATGGAATCGATCTTCCATTTCGATTTCTACCGCATCAAAGACATTGAAGAAGCGTTCGACCTGGGTTACGAAGACTACATTTACAGCGGCAGCTATTGTTTAATTGAATGGCCCGAAATGATTGAGCCACTACTTCCGGAGAAAATGGTAGAAGTTAAAATCGAAGTTTCGGAAGATGGCACCCGGCAAATAAGTGCACAAACAATCTGATTACCAATAAAATTACGAGCCTTACTTAACCCCAATATCTTCTTTTCGAAGGTAATCTACAATTTCAAATCTTCATTTTGAAAACTCCCCTTTTGCTTGTAAATTGCTCTTGTCAAAATCAGCACTTAATATTCTTACGTTTCAGCAATGGAAAAAGCAAAGGAAAAGGTTTCAATACCCAAATCGATGTTACTGCCCAAGGAGGAGATGTTGGAGGTTCGCAAGAAAGGGCAGAAATTAAAAATTGGGATTCCTTCCGATTTTCCCAAAGTCGAGTACCGCGTGCCTTTAACTCCGCAGGCATTAGACCTGCTGGTTTCCTACGGTCACGAGATATACATTGAAAAAGACACCGGTAAATCGGTCAGCTACACCAACGAAGATTTCCAGAAAGCAGGTGCCATTATTGTTGAAACCAAGGAGGAAATATTTCAATGCGACATTATTCTGCGCCTGGCCACATTCAGCAACGAAGAAATTGACTCCCTGCGTGGAAACCAGGTGATTATTTCAAGCATGCAAATTCAGGCATACAGTATGGAGTCGATCCAGAAACTGATGCAAAAGAAGGTAACCACCATTGCTTTCGAATACCTGGAAAACGAAGATGGCTTTCTGCCTTTTGTCCACCAGATGAGCCAGATTGCAGGGGTGACGTCCATTACTATTGCCAGTGAATACCTGAGCAAATCCAGGAACGGAAAAGGCGTTTTGTTCGGCGAAGTTACCGGAGTTACTCCTGCCGAACTGGTGATTATCGGAACCAGCACCGCAGCCGAATACGCTGCCCGCGCTGCTCTTGGACTCGGGATTTTCGTAAAAGTTTTTGACACCTCGGTGTATGAGCTGAGCAAACTGGAAGAAAAACTGGGGCGCCGGATTTTCACATCGGTATTTTATCCGAAAGTATTGAGAAAAGCGCTGGTTTCGGCCGATGCAGTAATTGGTGCTGCATCGTTTAACACTCCTCCAAAATTCAAAGTATCCGAAGAACTGATCAAGCAAATGAAAGAAGGTTCTGTGATTATCGACCTCAATATGAACCAGGGAGGCTGTTTCGAAACTTCGGAATGTACCGATTTCAACCATCCTACTTTTGTGAAGCACGGCGTAGTACATTATTGTGTGCCTAACTCTCCGGCTATGGTAGCCCGAACAGCGTCCATCTCGATGAGCAATATTCTCATTCCGATTTTGCTGGCCATTGGCGATAACGGAGGTGTTGACAATTACATAAAAGTTTCGAAAGGATTTAGAAAAGGCGTTTATATCTACCAGGGAATTCTTACCAACCACGACATTGGCCGCCTGTTCAACATTCCATCGAAAGACATCAACCTGCTGCTCGCGGTTTTTTAACCATTAAAATCACCAGGGCATGCTTAGTTCACTCAACAAAAAATATCCGTTCAATGATAATCTCAAGATCAATGTGCGGACCATTACTTCGGTAAGTCTGGGCATTTTTCTATTTCTGCTTTTCTTTCAACCCTTCGAAATTCAGAATCCGGATTTCGACAACCGGCTTATTATTTTGGCCACCTTTGGCACTATTACGCTGGTTCTACTAAGCATTTTTCGGCTGGTTATTCCGTCTATCTTCATCAAAGCCTTTTCCGAAGAACGCTGGAACATCAAGAAAGAGATCATCATCGACCTGCTGTTTGTGATCTTCAACTCGGTGGCCTTTTCTTTTTTTGCCCGCTATGTGGGAGGTGTACGCATTAATTTCCCGATCGTGATTAACATTGTGATCCTCTCGATTTCAGCGGCGGCTGTTATGGTGACCATCAACCGGATTTACATGCTAAAAAAACAGATCGAAGAACTCAGCCAGTTTGTTCTTTCCGACCAAAAGCAGGAAAAAGAATCGACCGGAGATGAAATGATTGATTTTGAATCGGAGAACAAAACAGAGTTTTTCCAGATTCCATCGGAGCAGGTTCTGCTGATTAAATCAGCCAACAATTACATTGAGGTACTGTACAAAGAAGAAGGCGGCAGAACAAACAAGAAGCTCATCCGGAATACACTAAAAAATACAGAAGAACAATTAGCGCGCTACCAGGATATGATCCGTTGCCATCGCTCCTACATTGTAAATCGAAAGCATGTTCAGAAACTGACGCGCGGAAACTACGGACTCGAACTTTCGCTGTTTAATCTTCCCCAACCCATTCATGTTTCGCGCCAATATGCATTAAAGGTAAAAGAAGCCCTTCGCCACCATTAACTCGTCAAAACTGCCACAAATTCAAGTAACAATCATCCCTTACTCGCACCTTCTCCGGCCGGGATAATTGCCATTAATCCCAAATAAGCGGTATTCCAACCATTTCCGGGCATTTAATCACATTTTCTTGACACCAACCCCTTATTCTTTTTATACTTCTGTGCGCACATTTTCTTTGTACAACAGGAACACTTAAATATAACACCACATGAAAACATTATTAATATATCCGGAGAAAGATAGCACCACTAAAAGCTGGCTGAACAAGCTTGGACTGAATACAAAAAAAGAACACGCAGCACCGCTGGAGTTACTCGAGATCTCTATCGAACTTCCAATTACCTGGGAGAAGAAACTGATTGATTTGAGCGTGGAAAAACTTCGTGACAAAGACATCCTTTGGGCCGATCTCATCATCATAAAAACACAGCACAACCAAACTCAATCAGCCGGCGTGGTGGCCAAAAGATGCGATGCATTTCAAAAAAGAATCATCGTACAGGGCGAATTGGATGAATCACCACTCTGGAGCACTGAAAACAATTCCCTATCCAGCTTCACCGAAGTAGTTGACAACCTTTTTGACAACAGTTTCCTACACGATTTTCTGGATGCCGGAATCAAAAAGAAACCAAACATCGGAAACTCAGAGTATTCTTTGTTCGACTTTTCCGGGAGCCTCAGAAAACGACTCCAAATCGTACTTGACTAAGCATCAGAAAGCGAACAACTAAACCAAATCCACCTCAATCCCCTTTTCTCTCATTATGGCAATGGCATTGGGCGAGGCATTTTTATCGGTAATAATCCGATGAATCTGGTGCATGTCGCAGATCTTACCAAAGCCACGTTTCCCGAACTTTGAAGAATCAGCCAAAACAATTACTTCCTGCGCAGCCTTTATCATAAATTTATTGAGGTATGCTTCATCCAGGTTACTGGTGGTAAGTCCAAAATCCAGATCAATACCATCCACACTAATAAAAAGCTTGTTACAGGTCAGATCTTTTAAGAAATACTCTGCGTGAGGGCCGATAACCGAAGCAGAACTTTTCCTCATGATTCCGCCCAGCTGAATTATTTCAATGTTTGGCTTGTAGCTCAATGTAAGCGACACTTTAACCGAAGAAGTAATTACCGTCAACGGCTCGGCAAATGTCATTTGCTGCGCAAAACGTAAAAGAGTTGTTCCGGAGGCAATTATGATCCGATCGTTTTTCTCCAGCAACAGATTGGCCGCATCGGCAATACGCGCTTTTTCTTCTACCTGAACTTTAGCCTTTTCATCAATGTGCCGGTCGTTAATCAATGAACTCAGTTGGCTTGCACTGCCATGATTCCGGTACAGCAGTCTTCTTTCTTCGAGCTCCTTTAGATCCTTCCGGATCGTAACTTCCGAAACGCTTAGCTTTTTACTCAGATCCTGCACACGAACAAATCCCTTTTTCTCCAATTCGTTCAAAATAATTTTGTGCCTTTGCGCGATATTTCTCATAATTTTAGTTTGTTTTCAAGCAAAAATAAGAAAATGAAATGAATACAACACTATTAAGGCAGTTTACTCATTCCGACTGCATAGCCCACAACTACATGATTACAAGACCAATAAATCACAACCTCTTATCTCGTCCTGAATTTACTTAATTTCGATTACTGGAAACGTCACATTCACTTTACCAAAAAGCGAAACATGTGTTAAGTTAACGCGAAACAACTTTTTTGAGTATAATAACGTCTCCTAAACAATTTCAAAAAATATCGTACAACCACAAATAAATCAATCCCTTACAAAACATACTCAATTTCCTATTCTTGGTATTAAGGCCAACATAATAATGTCGTCCATATTCAGCTCATAGCCCTTTTCAAAACCGAATAAATTTCATTTAGTTTCATTTAGTTTCATTTTATTTTGTTTTTATCGAAACAGAAATTTATTTTTACTTCATGTTTTTAACACAAACAATTAAAAACCTTTAATATTTAAAATACCACATAAAATGAACCGAGAGAGCTACATCGCACAATTGAAGTCATCAAAAGAAGAATGGGATTTCATTGTTGTGGGAGGAGGAGCCACGGGCCTGGGCATTGCAGTTGATGCCGCCAGCCGTGGGTACAAAACAGTTTTACTGGAACAATCGGATTTTGCAAAAGCAACATCGAGCCGGAGCACCAAACTGGTACACGGAGGTG
>JBKDZK010000635.1:0-2583 GCA_047971205.1 Draconibacterium sp. | reverse complement strand
CTCCGAATGAAAAGGACGCAGTCAGCTCTTCCGCTACCTGGTTACAGGGGCCGGGTCCATTTTTCTGAATTATGTATTTCTGAAGTTTTTTGTGGAGTACTGCAAACTGTACGCACCCATTTCAAAACTCATAACCACCGTTCTGGTTGTTATATACAGTTACGTGGCACAACGGTATTTTAGCTTCCGAACCGCCAGTATGCAGCTGGCACGCAGCAGCTCATAATTTTTATGAAAGCGAAGAACATACTTACTCCGAAATACGTATCTTAGTTGACCTATGGAAGAGGCGCGTCAAAAATATTATCCCACAATATTACAGGGCATTCACCTGGTGATTCTGTATATTTTCATCCAAACCATTGTTGATTTTCCGCTGGCATTGATCGATTATTACACCGGCTCGGAATATTTGTACAACCCCATCAAGAATATTGCACGGGGCGTTGGCTCAGTGGTGTTTATTCTTTTGTACGGAATCCGCAAATCCAAATCCCCGGTTTTACAAATCTTCCCCTTCAAACTGTTTAACCCGCTTATTTTTCTGCCGATCGTTGCATTTCTGTGGGGCGCCCATAATTTTTTGGATGTGATAAATGCAAAAGTGGAACAGCTTCTGCCACCTCCGCCGTGGTTTTGGGAGCTTTTTAACCGCATTTTTGAAGGCGACTATGGCTTTATGGGTGCGTTTATGAAAGTATCGGTAATCGCCCCCGTTGTAGAAGAACTGATTTTCAGAGGCTTGCTACTGAACGGATTTCGCCGGAACTACAATGGTTTTGTGGCTGTTTTTATGTCGGCATTGCTTTTTTCGCTGTTCCATCTGAACCCGTGGCAAATGCCGGCAACCTTTGTGCTGGGGCTTTTGCTTGGCTGGCTCATGCTGCGGACCAACAACATACTAGTCGCCATTATCGGGCACTCGATCAACAATACACTGGTGCTTCTTTCAGTAACCTACTGGCAGCAAATAAGGGAGCATCCGATCTATCTGCAGGAAAAAGAACAGTTGCTTTACCAAAGCGGACTGATTATCGGATTATCCGTTTTACTGATGATCCTCACAAGCATTCCGTGGCTGCGCAAAAACCGAAAATTATCGTGAGTTCACCGATTATTTCCGAGCAAGCGAAATCAAAACTCTATCTTTAAACCCGAACAATTAAATTGAGATCATGGATTTTCTACTCGTATTTTTTGGAGCTCTGTTTATGATAGCCGGTATTGCAGGCTGTGTTTTACCTGTAATTCCGGGCCCTCCGCTAAGTTACATTGGCTTGCTGATGCTGCATTTTACTACGCGTTACCAGTTTTCCACCACCTTTCTGGTTATTTGGGGAATTGTTACCGTGGTGGTGTATGTGATCGACTATCTTATCCCCGTGTGGGGAACCAAGCGCTTTGGCGGTAGTAAAAGAGGTGTCTGGGGTAGTCTTATCGGACTTGTAATCGGACTGTTCTTTTTTCCTCCCTTTGGAATTATTGTCGGCCCCTTTCTGGGTGCGGTAATTGGCGAACTGACGGCCGGAAAAGATCATGGCTCTGCTTTGAAATCCGGTTTTGGTTCTTTTATGGGCTTCTTGCTCGGAACCCTTTTGAAACTCATTGCTTCCGGGTTAATGACCTGGCATTTTATCAAGGTGTTTTTCACGTAAAATATTTCAGCCGAATGGCTTACTGAACAAAGAAAACACAGAAAAGCACCGTGAAATTCCACAGTGCTTTTCTCTTTCTATCCTTTCAGATACCGACTAATTTCATGCTCCCACTTCTCAACCGATTGTAGCTCTCCGTTGAGCTGCGGATTTTCTTCCGCATTGTAAAACTCCCATGCCACACCGGGTTTATCCTTTTCCTTCGGATAAAAATCCAGGCACAGGCGTTCAATTATTTTGGTGTTCTGTTTCCTGTAAGTAACAATCCGGCCCGTATTGTTGACTTTGCACGTCTTTACCAGAGCCAGGTTTATATGTTTAACATCGTTTGGCCCATCTTTTTCTTTTGCGAAAAAAACAAAGCCATTTGTTTTGTCCATTCCTACGCAGTAATCACCGCAAAACTCATGTTCCGAAATTTTACAGTTGTGCTCACTGGCCACATTTGTTAGCAACTGTAACATTCCACGTCCTTTTTTAGCCCTTCTCCCGTTTAGTATGATAATGGGCAAAACAGATATCGCGACCAATACCAGTCCTACGATAGCAGTTCTTGAATCCATAATTGTATTTATTAATGATTAATAAACCACACTGCAACCACCTGTTGCAATGCACATAAAACACACAAAAAATTTCCGTATGAATTCTTATGGATTACCAGAAATAATGAAAAGGAAAAATGATATCCGCTTTTCGGTAGCGTATCAGAAGGTTTTCCGAAGTTCTTCTATATTGAGTAAACCCGCTTTCCAGCAACTGCCCCGAAGTCTGGACAAAAGCAAGAAACTGGGCAAACGACGTCTTGAAGGTAAGCGGAGAACCGGTTCGAATATCGGAAACCAGTTTTTCCGATTCAGAAAAATGAAAAGAAAGCTTGTTTGAAACGCCCGACCAGTAAACTTCACTCTGAACATCATCAGCAGGC
>JBKDZK010000634.1:0-9072 GCA_047971205.1 Draconibacterium sp. | reverse complement strand
TATGTTAGTTCTAGTCTGTAATATTTAGTCAATTTCATCATAGAATGTTTGCAGAACCTGGGATCTAACATTCAGTTTTCCAAGCATGTTGGTTTCTCTGGTTGGATAAACACGGTTGCTTAGAAAGATGTAAATGAGGTTGTAAGTGGGGTCGGTCCATACAAATGTTCCGGTAAAACCGGAATGTCCGAAACTTTCGGGGCTCGCTCCCGGGCAGGGATAACTTTGCTCGGGTGTTACTTCTTTATTGTTTAACAATGGTTTGTCGAAACCGAGTCCGCGCCGGTTGTTGTTTTCCGGGAACTGAACACGGGTAAATTCTTCCATGGTATTTCTGCTCAGGTACTGAGTTCCGCCGTATGTTCCCATTTGCAGGTACATTGTCATTAGCTTGGCCAGGTCGTTGGCATTGGCAAAAAGGCCCGCATTGCCTGAGAAGCCACCAAAAACGGCAGCTGCCTCGTCGTGTACAGTTCCCTGAATTTGCCGCTTTCGGTAATGGGCGTCGTATTCGGTCGGTACAATCCGGTCGAGCGGAAATTTATCGAGCGGATTGTAGGTAATGTTGTATGCTCCCAGCGAGTGGTAAAAATTATTGTCCAGAAATTCAGCATACGACTCGCCGGACAGATTTTCGGTAATCTGTGGAATGATCAGAAACGACAGACCACTGTAAACATATTTTCCCGGAGGATTTAGTTTCGACTTACGTATATCTTTGTAGATCCTTTTCTTGAATTTATTTTTCAGGAACAGGCCAGGCGCTACTTCCAACTGATAATTGTCGGTTTCCTGAACAGAATACCAGCGGTCTTCCAGTTTGTTGTCTTTTACCGTTTCTGTCCAATAATTCAGGTAAGGGATCAACCCGGCCTGATGAGCAAGAATCTCGCGCCAGCCTAAATCTTCTTTGTCCGAAGAATGAAACAGGCTCTTTTTCCAGTCGGGCCAGTCATGCGAGAATTTATTGTCGAGATTGATTTTTCCTTCATCGCTTAATTTTAGAACAGCTGTGAGCGCGCCTGAAATTTTGGTCACAGAAGCCAGATCGTATAAATCGTCTTCCGAAACCGGAGTACGCTGATCGTAGGTGTGAAAACCATAGGTTTTGCGAAAGATAATTTTTCCGTCTTTGGCTGCGAGGACACTGCATCCGGGAGTGGCTTTTTTCTGAATCGCTTCTGAAACGATTGAGTCAATCCGGTGGTTAAGGCGCTGTGCATTCATCCCCACTTCTTCCGGGATGGTGTATTTCAATCGCACTGTATTTTCAATGTTTATTCCGTCACCAATTTTGTAATAGTTCTCCAGGCTCACGGGTAGTTTTCCAGAAGCGCCAATTCCGCCAAAAATCAGCTGGGCCGCCAGTTCCTGAACCAGCGAATCGTTCTGGTAGGCCATTATTAATCCGGCAGGTGGGGTAAAGTTTTTGACCTCTGCCAAAGCATACGGACTGGAGAAAAACACCGCAATTGATTTTTTTTCGTTGGCCAGGTAATTCAGTAAATTCTCCGTTTCGTGGGTCAAGCCATACGATCTCTGTGGCCTGACTTTTTGCATATTGCCTACCTGCATCGAGTGTCTTCTTTTGCTTTCATACAAATGAAGACCCGTAACGACCAGGTTGTAATCTTTCAGCTTTGTTTTGACTTCTTCCAGTTCGGCGGCAGTAAATTGCTCCGGAAGAAAGAAGTTATCTGTTTTCGTGTATTTTGAAAGGATGTTCTGAAAAGGAGTTGGCGTGGTTCTGCCCACTGACAGGCAGGCTACTTTTAGAGTATCAAGTCCCTGAACCGGAATCAACTGGTTTTGGTTTTCGAGCAGGGTCAACGAAGCCTCGATCATTTTCCGCTTTACCAGTTCGGCCTGCGGATTGTTCAAGTCCTGCATCAGGTTACGGGTTGAAACAGGGGAGAGTTTGTTTAATCCAGCCCAATATTTTGCGGCCAAAACTCTCCGGCATTTAAGATCAATCTCCTCCTGCGAAAGCAGTCCGTTTTCAACCGCATTTTTTATCCCGGCAATTGTTTGCTCCACATCTTTCGGAAATTCAATTACATCATTGCCTGCTTTTAGTGCAAGTGCTTCAATTTCACCTGGCTCGCCATACGTGCTGGCACCTGCCATATTCATTGCATCGGTAATTATCAGGCCGTTAAAGTCCCATTGATCACGCAAAATACCGTTAATAATTTTAGGTGAAAGACTGGACGGAATACCTTCCTGCTCGTCTAATTGCGGAACGTTCAGGTGCGCACTCATAACTCCCGCAATACCTTCATCAACCAGTTTTTTAAACGGATACAGTTCAACAGAATCCAGCCGTTCGGTTGAGTAGGGAACAACCGGCAAGGTAAAATGCGAGTCGGTTTGTGTATCTCCGTGACCTGGAAAATGTTTAGCCACCGCAATAATGTTGTTTTCCTGCAAGCCCTTCATGTAAGCCTGCCCGCAAGCAGCTACCTGTGCGGGAGATTCACCAAACGAACGCATCCCGATGATCGGGTTCTGAGGTTCGGTGTTAATGTCAACTACCGGCCCCAGGTTTACATGAACCCCCAGGCGTTTCATTTGCCGGGCCATTTCGCGGGTTGTTTCTTTTATTAGTTCCGGGCTGTAAGACGCGCCCATCATCATGTTGTAAGGAAACGGAATTACGCCGGGCATGCGCATACCGACTCCCCATTCGGCATCCATGGCAACAAGCAGCGGTGTTTGTGCCGAAGCCTGGTAAACATTGGTTAATTCAACCTGTTCTTCCGGGTCTCCGGTGAAAAAGATCACACCCCCAAGGTTGTGCTTCTTTATCAGTTCCGTGACTTTTAGCTGAGCGGCAATGTCATTGTTGGCAGCGGTGTTTACCCATACGAGCTGGGCAATGCGCTGGTCCGGTGTAAGCGATTGAAATACCGAGTCTACCCAGGAATTTTCCATTAACTCATCTATCTTGAACTGTGCAAAGGTTTTTCCCCAAGCCGCTATAAAAATGAGGAGGAGTAGAATCGCTTTTTTTATCCTGTTTGTCATTACAATAATCAGTTAAACGAGATGAAAATGAGTTAATTCAGTTATACTTTTATAAATATTTTTTTGCGGTACAATATCCAGCCAATCAGCCAGAAAAAGCACACATGTGCCAGTGCAAAAAGCAATGAGCCGTTTAAGGGACCGGCCAAAGGTTCAAAAATATGGTGATACAGCCAGCTGTACCCGTTGGTCATTTTTCCTTCCCCATTATCAAAACGGATGATGCGAGACAGGGTGATGGCCCACAAACCGGAAAGGGCAAAAATGAAGAGCGGGTTCATTCCAAACACTACAAAAAACGACGTCCATTTCTTGTACGATTTAATATCGATCACCCAAATAAGAATTGCCAGTACAACCGCTGCCCATCCTGCGGAGTAGAGTACATAGGAACTGGTCCAAAGCGGTTTGTTGATAGGGAAAACCAGCCCCCAGATTAACCCGGCCGCAATACCGGCAATACCTCCAATCAGTAGTCGCTGCGGAATCTTTTGTTTGTCGGTTTCCCGGATCAGTGCACCGGCCATATAACCCAGCAATGCGGTAACAATAGCCGGTAAAGTGCTTAGTAAACCTTCGGGATCGAATGGAATTCCAAAGCCCCGGTATAAATGATTTTCACCCAGGATCATGCGATCGAAGTCAAGCGTTGCGTTGCCCTTCAAGCTGTAAGGATCGTCGGAGCCAAAATAAAACAGGATGCCCCAATACAATAATAACAGTGCTGCCGATATGTAGGGTAGCCATGTTCTCTTTGCTGATAATACAATCAATGAAGCGATACCATAAACAATGGCTATTCGCTGAAGAACTCCCATTATTCGTAATCGTGAGAAATCTTTGTCCCACTGGGGAAACGAATTCAGAAAGAGCCCAATGGCAAAAATCAAAAGCGTTCGTTTGCCCAACCGGATGAATGAATCATGATTCAATGCATTCCCGTATTTTGAAAACGAGAAAAACATGGAAACGCCCACTACAAAAAGGAAAAAAGGAAAAACCAGATCGGTTGGGGTACATCCGTGCCATTCTGAATGCCGCATTGGTGCATAACTGTAAGACCAGCTCCCGGGATTATTAACTGCAATCATGGCCACAATGGTCAGGCCGCGCAGTACATCAAGAGCCAGATAACGTTTTGCTGTTTTCATCCAATTGTTACTTTGTTCCGGTTAAACAAATAATAACCGTCTGGTTAGATTTCAGTTAAAAATCACATTTTCAAAGATATATTTTTTTTGTAAGATGTATGACATGTTCTGTGTATAATATTTCTTCTTAATGTATTTTTCATATTGATGCATAATTGTTCTTATTTGTGTTGTTTTGTTTTGTATTTATCTATTATGCGTACAAAAAGGTCTATGTTTTTCTGGTTTATATCTTTTGTGATTTGTATTATTGAAAAATGGATTGTTAAAAAACATATGTTGTACAAAATAAAATGTAAGATGTATTACAAATTCTGCAAATCTTTGCCTTGAATCACAACTTAAAAACTACCTATGGAACAATATATCGGAATCATGTCAGGAACTAGTATGGATGGTATTGATGCAGTTCTGGTTGACTTTGAAGACAATAAAATACTGCATGTTCAGATGCATTCGCAGTCTTTTCCGGAAAAGCTTAAATCCGTATTGACTGAATTAATTAATAGTTATCGCTCTGAAATACATATGCTTGGCGAAGTTGATCATCAGCTGGCTTTGTGCTACGCTGATGCAGTGAAACAGCTCTTGCAAAAATCGAGTACTGATTTAAGTGATGTTGTGGCCATTGGTTGCCACGGACAAACGGTGTTTCATTCTCCGGCTACCCAATTTCCTTTTACTATGCAGTTGGGAGATGGAAATGTAATTGCTGCTAAAACCGGAATTCGTACGGTTGTTGATTTTCGTCGGATGGATATGGCTTTGGGTGGACAAGGGGCTCCGTTGGTTCCGGCTTTTCATCAGGCTTTTCTAAATAGCAAGCACGAGAAGCGGGTGATTCTGAACCTGGGAGGTATTGCCAATATTACGGTTCTTGCCGATAATGATAACTTGGTTCTTGGCTTTGATACCGGGCCGGCCAATTGCCTGATGGATGCCTGGATACTGCATTGTCTGGACCGCAAGTTTGACAAAGATGGTGAATGGGCAGCAAGTGGAAAAGTGATTCCGGGGCTATTGAACGAGATGTTGGCTGATAACTATTTTGAACAACCGGCTCCGAAAAGTACGGGTCGTGAATTGTTTAATTTGGATTGGTTGAACAAACACCTTCAAGGAATTTCGGGATACAAGGAGGAAGATGTGCAGGCTACCTTGCTGGAATTAACTGCAGTTAGTGTGGCTCAGTCGGTGGAAAAATATGCGCCGGAAGCTGATGCTATGTATGTTTGCGGAGGTGGTGCCTTTAATAAAATTCTGATGAAACGGCTTGCCTTTCATTTACCCGGCGTCCGCATTGCCAACACCGAGGAGCTAGGGATTCACCCGCAACAAATGGAAGCAGTGGCATTTGCCTGGCTGGCCATGCAGCGGATTAAATACGAACCCGGCAACCTGCCTTCGGTTACCGGTGCACGTAAAAAAGTATTGTTGGGAACGATTTACGACCCGAAGACTTTTTAGCGGGACTCCTGTTTGTTATGCGACAGGAGAAGCAGACCTGTAAACATGATTAGTCCGTTCAGAAGCAAAAGCTCAAATCCAAATTTGTAACCCCCGAACCAGGCTTCCGAATTGGCATTAACGATGTAGGTTAAAACCGGCGACAGTAAGCCCACCAATGGGACGAAGCGGTCTTTTACCATTCGTTTGGTTAGAATCCCGAAGGCAAACAGCCCGAGCAAGGGGCCGTAAGTATAACCTGCCACCCTGAACACGGCGGAAACAACGCTTTCGTTATTGATAACTCTGAAAATCACAATTACCAAAAACATAAGCAACGAAAAACCAACGTGTACCAATATCCGGGTTCTTTTGCTTTTGGGCGCTGCCGGATCCAGGTTCAGGAAATCGATACAGAAAGAGGTGGTTAATGCGGTTAAGGCAGAGTCGGCACTTGAGTAAGCTGCTGATAAAATTCCGAGCAGGAATAGTGCCCCTGCAAGTGGTCCGAAATATTTGATAGCCAGTAAGGGGAAAAGGTCGTCGGTTCGCGATGGCAGATCAATTCCTTTTTGAGCTGCATAATAATACAACATCACTCCCAGCGACAGGAAGAAAATATTGGCAATAATAAAGGCAAAGCTGAACCAGAAAATATTTTTTTGTGCGTCTTTTCTTGTTTTACAAGTCAGGTTTTTTTGCATCATGTTCTGGTCCAGTCCGTTCATGGTCAGAACAATTCCAACACCCGCCATAAATTGTTTGAAGAAGTTGGTTTTCGATTTCCAGTCCCAGTCAAAAATCCGGCTAAACGGATGGTGATCGACTACTGTCACCATGTCGCCAAAGCTTAAATCGAGCTGGCTTAGGATCACCCAAATGGTAATTCCCACTGCACCCAAAATAAAAAACGTTTGCAGCGAATCGGTCCAAACTACGGTTTTAATGCCCGCGCGGTAGGTATAAATCCAGATGAGGAAAAGAGTGATCAAAACGGTTAGCCAGAACGGGATTCCAAAGTCGTTGAAAAAAGCGATCTGAAGTACACCTGCTGCCAGGTATAGCCTGAAAGAAGCCCCGATGGTTTGCGAAACAAGAAAAAAGAAAGCTCCTGTTTTGTACGAACGAAGCCCAAAGCGCTGATCGAGATAGGTGTAAATGGAAACCAGGTTTAGCCGGTAGTAAAGCGGAATAAGCACCAGTGCAATTACCCAGTATCCGATAAAGTTTCCGAGCAGAAATTGAAGGTAGGTCCATGCCGAGTTGCCAACTTCGCCGGGCACTGAAATAAAAGTTACCCCCGAGATGGTGGATCCGATCATCCCAAAGGCAACCAGGTACCAGGGAGAGCGGCGGTTTCCGGTGAAAAAAGTTTCGCTGTCAGCATTGCGCGAAGTAAACCATGACACGCCCATCAATACCGCAAAAAACATCAGAATAATAATAGCAATCAGCAGTGTACTCATTTCAAATCAGTTTTCAGAAGTGTTCGTAAAGATGCAAAACTTAAAGCAGCAATTTATTGATAAGTAACATCCATGTCCCAACTCCATTGGTCAAAATATAAGTTTCCTTTTTTCCACTCTACTTCTCCACGCTGGAAATCGTATGGTTCGCTGCGCGGATGCTTTTTCTCAGGATATAGTTTCTGCGCGTAATCGTCGTTTACAATCAGGCGGTATGTATCTATTCCCTGGAAATAAAAATTGCGTAGTTGTTTGTTGCTTGTGGGTTGTAGTTTGAACGACTGGTCAAGCGGCACCCAGCCGATTCCTTCGTAATAAACTTCACACCAGTCGTGCAAATTCTCAAATCCCGGATGAAGCATAAAGCCGCTTTGCCATTTTACAGGAATGCCTTGCGAACGGGCCAAAGTCATAAAAAGCAGTGTTTGCATGCCGCAGTCGCCGTGGCGGTTGGTTAGTACGTATTGTGGAATGTTGGGAATGGTTCCGTATTCCAATGCACTGGCCCACGGGATTGAATCGCTGATCCAGGTATAAATTGTTTCCACCTTTTTCAACGGATTGTTTTCATTGCCAACGATTTGCTGGGCAAGCTCTACCATTTCGGGAGAGAAAACAATGTGCGGGGGCCGTTCAACCGTGTTATTTCTATAGATGTCGCTGGTAGTATCGTATGCCCGAATATTTACCGGCTTCAGGTTAAAGTACTGAGGTTTTGTTCGTACCGAGAATTTTATTGAAAATACGGTGGCTTCCTCTTTTCCGGCTTTTTTCTCCATGTAAAAAGTACGCTGCAAACATTCATTCGGAGCAATTGTATAATCTCCGGGTTCAGCCTCCAGTACCTGAAAGTCACTTTGTCGAGGATTCCTTTCGCGCGGAGCGGGCAGCCAGCAACGAATCGTTTCTCCGGCAGGCACCGCGTTGGGTTTTACCGTCAGCGTGTAAGCAAAAGTAACTTGTTGGGAGGGGGCAGCGTTGGGATTTTCGGCACAAGCTTCCAGTACCTGTTGAGTATGCGCGAGGCGTAGCTCTGTCAGTGAGTTGGGTTCTACGTTTTGTTCCGAAACGTGCTTGGTTTTGTTCTGGTCGAAATCAAGCAGGCGGCGCAAATTCGGGACTGAGTTTTTAAAATAACGCTTCTCTCCGTCTATGTAGCGCATCTCCAGTTTGCCGGATGTTTCCCAGTTCGCCTTGTCTGCGTCGCTGGCCGAAGGGAAAGTATTTTTCAATTGCTCCCGTATTTCAGGTTCGGTGCGCGAAAAATCAACCCGGATAGCGTGGATTAGTTGCGCCACAGAGTCCAGTTCAAAGGCATTCCACTCTATCGATCCCGATTTTTTGAGTGAATCAATGGTGTGTTGGAGCGTTGTAAATTCTCCCTTGTCCAGGTATTCTTTAAACGTTTTGTTGTCACTCCTGGTAGAACAAGAGAAAGTAATCACAGCCAATACCGCGGTTAAAAGAAAGCTTAGTTTATGTCGTTTGATTAATTTGTATGACATGTTACAAATATATAAATTCGAAATATTTTCAAAACAAAAAATGAAAATAATGATCAAAAAAATTTCCTTCGTTTATTTTCATCTCAACAAATAAGTCCTTTGGCCCTAAAATAGTCAATGATTTAAGAATAAGTTACAAGCGTTTGAGTTGATAGTTTTTGCTTTCCAGGAAGTCGATCAGTTCTTCCAGCCGGTTGTAGAGCTTGTCCGTACGTTTTTCGCTTGTTCCGAGGTGAATCAAAATCATGCTGCCTTTAAGCATCCCTGGTTGATTCTTTTCCTTCTCTTTCAGATCGTTCAAAATCCAGTCTGACGATCTGTAATTTTTCATATCCAGAGTAGTGTAGTCGGCGTTGGTTCTGATGCCGGGCGTAAAATTCACCAAGCTTAGCCCCAATTGACTGGTCCAGTCGGTAATGCTTTGGTTGTACCATTCAAAAGGAGGCAAAAAGTAGGTGGCAGAAGAAATGGCTATGC
>JBKDZK010000633.1:0-2682 GCA_047971205.1 Draconibacterium sp. | reverse complement strand
CGGTGTAATTGAAGCCCGTTCAAAAGCAACCTCGATGCATATTGACCCGGAAAAAATGACCCCGGAAACGTTGCAGCAGTTTAACCAGGCGCAAGACGGATTGTCATCGGCATTAAGTCGTTTGATGGTGGTAGTGGAACGTTATCCCGATCTGAAAGCCAACCAGAATTTTCTGGATTTGCAGGCACAGCTCGAAGGAACCGAGAACCGTATTACTGTGGAGCGTAAAAAGTTTAACGATACCACACAGCAGTACAATGCCTACATCCGGCAGTTTCCGCGTGTGATTTACGCCGGCTGGTTTGGGTTCGAAAAGAAATCGTATTTCGAATCGCGCGAGGGTTCTGATGTGGCACCCGAAGTTCAGTTTTAACAGCATAAAAAAGTTCGCTTTGAAAATACCAGAGGGAGAAAGAAACAATGGGCGTACATAAATATTTTACAGAGCAGGACAAATTGCAGATCACCAATGCAATCAGGGTGGCCGAAACCAATACTTCGGGAGAGATTCGTGTGCATGTGGAAAACTGTTGCAGCGGAGATGTGCTCGACCGTGCGGCGTATCTTTTCGGGAAGCTGGAGATGCATAAAACAGAGCTTCGCAACGGGGTATTGTTTTACCTGGCTGTGCAAGACCGGAAATTCGCCATTCTGGGCGATGCGGGTATCAATCAAAAAGTGCCTGCTGATTTTTGGGAAAGCACCAAAAATGTGGTGATTACGAAATTGAAAGACGGATTGTATGCCGAAGCGCTGGCTGACGGTATTGTACGGGCCGGAGAACAGCTGAAAGCACACTTCCCTTACCAGAAAGACGATGTAAACGAGCTTTCTGACGAAATATCTTTTGGAAAATAAAACAGTGAAACTTTCCGCTTTTTCCTTTTTATGGAAATGTCAAACAGGGCGGCAGGCAGAGGGGTGATAAGCAAAACATTATGAAGAGAATACTATTTACAGTACTGATATGGATAGGTGCAATGGGTGTGAGCGTTGCACAAATTCCCGAACGTCCTGTGCCGGCGCGGTTGGTAAACGACTTTGCCGGTATTTTGAACAACAACCAGTATGAAAGCATGGAAAGTGCGCTGGAGAAATTTGCCCGGCAAACATCTACCCAGATTCTGGTGGTAACCGTTGCCGATCTGGAAGGCTACGACAAGGCTGACTATGCTTATCAGCTGGGTGAAAAGTGGGGTGTTGGTCAAAAAGGAAAGGATAACGGTATTGTGGTTTTGGTAAAGCCTGAAATGGCCAATAGCCGGGGAGAAGTTTTTGTGGCTACCGGTTACGGACTGGAAGGTGTTTTGCCCGATGCCATCGTTAACCGCGATGTGGTTAACAACGAAATGATCCCGCGTTTTAAGGAAAACAATTATTACGAAGGTTTGGCCGCCGGTATCAGTGTAATTATGGATATTACCCGTGGAGAGTACAGTGCCGATGAATACCGGCAAAAAGTAGAGGCAGGAGGTGCCGCGGGCATTCCGTTTCTGATCATCCTGTTTGCCGTACTTATTTCTTTGTTTGGCCGTAACCGCCGGCGCCGGTTCTACTCTCCGGGCAGAAGTTTGCCGTTTTGGCTGGCCATGGGGATGATGTCGGGCAGTCACCGCTCGTCGGGTTCCTTTGGTAATTTTTCATCCGGAGGAGGTAGCTTTGGCGGATTCGGAGGCTTTGGCGGCGGCAGCTTTGGTGGCGGCGGTGCCGGAGGCAGCTGGTAGGAATTAGTTCAGAGTTCAAAGTTTAGAGTTAAAAGAGAACTTAAAATAATGTTCAAGCAATAGGAAAAGCCGCATTCGGGAAACCGGAGGCGGCTTTTTATTTGGAAAGAGAGAATTTGAAAAGTTGGTGAAATCGGGTTCCCGCAAAGCCCTAAAGAAGCACAAAGGTCGCAGAGTGCTCGCTACCAGTTTCTGTTTTGCGTTCTTTGGGGTAAAGTTTTGCGCACTTTGCGTGAAATTCTTTGGCTGTCTCTTTTTAGCTTTAAAGACAAGACTCGTTTATCTGAAGGTGGAACAATTGTTTTCCTACCAGCTGCTTCGTGGCAACGGGTTTAAAACCCAGCCGTGAATACAGCTTCATGGCGCCGGTATTTTCTTCCTCTACCAGTAAGCCCAGGGCCTGGTGGTTTTCTACCACGTATTTATCAATTAAAAACTGAAGCACTTTTGAGCCAATGCCTTTTCCCCTGTGCTCCGGGCTCACCCCCAGTGAATCGAGGTAATATTCGCCGGCTTGTGTTTCGTCTTCGGGGGCAAAACTTTTGTTGTGATTAGCTCTTACATACTCAACAACCGGCTTGCGCAATTCTTTCAGTCGTGCTCCTTCGTAAACACTGGCGGCTGCAATAATTTGCTGGTTTTCTTCGGCCACCACACAGTTCTGGTACGAATACTGGTTGTTTTCCGAGTTAACAAAATGGTAGAGGAATTCTTCTGCTTTTTGCGGGTTTTCCTCCCCTATGAATTT
The DNA here is from genome assembly GCA_047971205.1 of Draconibacterium sp. Classification (GTDB taxonomy): domain Bacteria; phylum Bacteroidota; class Bacteroidia; order Bacteroidales; family Prolixibacteraceae; genus Draconibacterium. Next base: position 210 of record JBKDZK010000633.1, on the reverse strand, counting down.
ATATACAATGTCTTCCATTGCTGACAGTAAATGTGTTGTAATGGCGGCAGCATCGTTTAATGTGGCTTCTCTGATTATCATGGTAAGTGTTTCTGTTTTATCCGGAATTTGTTTTCGATTTTTAATCTAATAATTCCCCTTGGCTCTGCCATGGGGTTCCGCTTTTTCTCCCTCATTGAGGGGAGATGTCAGCCTCTATGGCTGACAGAG
>JBKDZK010000632.1:0-2052 GCA_047971205.1 Draconibacterium sp. | reverse complement strand
TGATTTCTTATACTACCAAACAATTTACATTCGGATCATATTGACATACAGTCTTTTGTGAAGAAATAACTCAGAAAAAATACCACACTGTGGTATTTTTTATTTTCGGGAAGCGCACTTTTGGCAAAACTCAAATTATATCATTAAAAAGTAAAAAGTTATGCCGACAGAAATTGTAACCACCGACGATTTGCGGGAATTCAAACTCGAATTGCTTAAAGAAATCAAACAAATGCTGGCTGCCCACCATGGTCAACCGTTCAAAAAATGGTTAAAATCATATGAAGTAAGAAAACTGCTGGGAATCTCACCAGGGACACTTCAGAACCTAAGGATAAACGGGACTTTGCCTTTCACTAAAGTTGGCGGGGTAATTTTTTATGATAGTGAAGACATCAGCAAAATGATGAAAGAAAACCTGGTGAAAAACCGGTTTGAATTCCGCCGCGGCAGATGAATTACATCAAACACCAAACCGGTTTATTTGAACGGTTTGCGGAAGATGAACGAGTTAGTCCATTTCATATCAGTCTTTATTTTGCTTTGTTCCAATTCTGGAACAGGAACCGTTTCCGAAACCCATTCCCGGTATCCAGGGAAGAGCTTATGTTCCTTTCCCATATCGGGTCGGTAAACACCTATACAAGATGTATAAAAGAACTACACCAGTGGGGGTATATAAAATATTTTCCATCATTTAATCCGAATACCGGGAGTAAAGTCACCTGTATCAGTTTTGATAAAGGTAGCGATAAAGCTGGCAGTAAAGGTAATGATAAGGCTGATGATAAAGCTTTCTAAAAGAATACAAACATTACAAACGGGATAAAACAGGCCCATTACCAAAATTTAAAAAATGGAAGAGAAAAGGAAAAGCGGAACAACAACCCGCTCCATGTCGAAACCAATAAGGACTACTCGGAACCCTTATAGCGACATAGCAGAGCTCAAAAACGGGATGTACCTGTTTGATTTTTCCCTGTGCCGGAAATGGATGGAAGATGTGGGAAAACAGCAATACGGGGTACATTTCAAGCTTTACCCGGAAGATTACAGGGTAATTTACAGCCTGCTGGTTTATGCCATTGAAGATAAAAAAGAATCAGCAAAGCTTAACCTGGATATTAAGAAGGGGATCCTCCTGGCCGGGCCAATCGGTGCGGGAAAATCTACTTTAATGGCGTTAATAAAATACTTTTTACAACCGGGCAAACGATACCAAATCAAATCCACCCGCGACATTACTTTTGAATTTGAAAATGAAGGATACAAAGTGATTAACCGCTACAGTAAAAATCCGTTAAATCTGAGTTACACCAACCCTGTCCCGAATATTTTTTGTTTTGATGATTTGGGTGTAGAACAGCCTCAAAAACATTTTGGCAACGAATGTAATGTTATGGCGGAAATCCTGCTCAGCCGTTACGATTTGTTTATCTCCAAAGGAATACCAACACACTTAACCACTAATCTTTCGGCTTCCGAAATCGAAGAAAAATATGGCAACCGTGTCCGTAGTAGAATGAGAGAGATGTTTAACCTGGTTGCTTTTGACAAAAACGCACAGGACAAAAGAAGCTGAAGACAATTATCACAGCTAATCCGGTGCACAGGTCGTTCCTCCCGGTTTTGGGAACACGACTGCTCATGATTCACAGTATTTTCGTGTCCCTTTTGGGTACCGGTATGAACAGCCTTTCGCACCGCGCGGCAAGAGCCGGGACCCCGGTTCACTTTGCTCACCCCCAACGCTAAGTTTCATTACGCCTGTCCCGGATTTTCTTTCCTCACACAGTCCATCCCGGCGAAAATCTGAAATCAGGCTTTATTCCGCCTTCTCTCAATTCGCTTCGTTTCCCTTTATCTCCCGGCACTTCCCTTTTGCCTGCCTTAAAAATGATTTTACTGGTTGTTTTCCAACGCCCCGGCACATTCCCCTAACCGGCTCCAATGCTCCCTGATCCCGTTCGCACACTCACGGAGCACAGTCGCTGTTTGTCGCCGTCACGGGGAAAGAGCCTCTGGGCTCCCCACGGCAAAAGCCGCCCTTCC
>JBKDZK010000631.1:0-1648 GCA_047971205.1 Draconibacterium sp. | reverse complement strand
CTGTCGGCAATGTTGTAAAGGGTATTGCGCAATCGTTTAAGGAGAGCAAACCGATTGATAAGGTTCAAACGGTGCTCGACATAGCCGGTATGGTGCCGCTCATCGGGGAGGTAGCCGATGGCGCCAACGCGTTAATTTACCTCGCACGAGGTGATTTTAAAAACGCTTCGCTTTCAGCGGTGGCCTGTATTCCGGTAATTGGGAGTGCGGGAACTGGTGCCAAATTGGGTATAAAAGGCGTGGATGGTGCGACTTCGGCGTATAAGGCAGCAAAAACCGTTGGGGAAGCTGCTGATCTAGCGACGGATGTAAAGCGCGTTAAAGCCACTGTTGAGGTTGGTGAGCAAGTGGCATCAACTGCAAAAGTGGTGGATTCAAATACACTAAAGGCCGCTCAGGATATCGGTTCTGCGAAAAAGGCTGGACAGGTTGTTGAGGAGGCTGGAGAACTTACTCAACTTCAAAAGAATAAGATGCAAGGATTAAACTTTGAACAAGAAATAAAGAATAGTTTAAGTGCTACACAAAATAATGTTGTCGAGCAAATCACTATTAAAACTGATTCAGGTGTTAGAACAAGAATTGATTTACTTGGAAATGATGTATCAACAGGTGACATTATACTAACAGAAGCTAAGTCTTCAGCAACTGCACCACTCACAAAAAACCAGAAGTTAGCTTTCCCAGAGATATCGGAAACTGGTGGTGTCATAGTGGGTAAAGGAAAAGAACCATTTGTAGGGGGGACTAAAATTCCACCAACAAAAGTGCAAATTGTAAGACCAGAGATGAAATAGAAAGGAGAGGTTATGAGTTTAAGTGAAGTGAAACAAGTAGATGCTATCGGTGAAGATAAAGAATCAGGCATGATAATTGTAACTTTAATTGATGAAATGAAGTGGGATAATGAAAATAACCACCTGACGTTATTACAAGAGAAAATTAATAATTATCTTAGTTTTATTGAAAGTGGTGAGATGCAAACTGAATATCCAAATTCTATTAACAAAAAAGTATCTATAAATGTTGTTATGCAATATGAGCCATCTAATAATGGCTTTGAGTTTCTTGAAAAAGTAAAAGAAATTATATTGAATGCAGGAATTGGCTTTCAATATGGTGTTTATACGGGTTAATTAGTTATATAATGGGGAAACCTCATCCAGTGCCTAGCGAAACCAATACAGCAATTACTATAAAGGTTACCCTTGTTAACTCCGCTTGAGAAATTTTCAAAATTTCATGTACGCACATCGTAAGACGTGAAAAAGATACTAAAGGTATTAATAAAGCAAAATACTGAAAAACTTATGAATCCTCAGTTACTACCATCGTAACTGGGGATTTTACTTTACTCCTTATAATCTGTTATTGACGCAGTTTTTCAGTTTTATAAATGGGCAGGGCAAAACTACAATGCCAGCAATATGAACAGAAATCCTATTGGGGTAGTAAGCCCAGTACTAAGACAAGAAAGAAGCATCATAGTAGAACACCCACCCCATAAACCCACTTCATTCTATACAAGAATAATCAAATACCATCGTAAATCTGAAAAAACTTTTAGTCTCTTTCTCTCTTAGCCTATTGAAAATACTCAGTTGTAATAGGTAATCCTCAAATATGAATAAAAGAAATCAAAAACAAA
>JBKDZK010000630.1:0-2351 GCA_047971205.1 Draconibacterium sp. | reverse complement strand
CCTATGGAATCCCAAAAATGTTTCGATTTACCTTTCGAAAACGGGATTTCTTCCCCATTAATCAAACAGATCTTTCGCTCGTGCCTGAAAACCTTGGCAATACACCTCAGGTTTATGATGTAAGAACGGTGCATCCGCACAAAAAAATGTGACTTCAGATTCCGTTCAAACCAAGCCAGGTTTTTGGACGAAAAAACAGACCTGCCACCTTTCAGATACACCCGGGTATAACTGCCCTCGGCACAACAATATACGATTGAATCCATCCATAAGATCTCGGAACATTGGGCGGTGTTGATGATTAAACATTCCATAATTGCAGAGGTTTGAGTTAGTTACTAATGCCTTAAAGATAAAAATTATACTATACAATCAAACTGAAATTTATTAGCTGGCTTGTTAAACATAGAAAAACTTCCTTTAACTACAAGCATCCTTCTGTGTATGGCACCGCTCACTGAATAAAAGGTAGTTTTCAACCCATAAGCGGAAAAACAACTTTACTCTCGTACGGATTCTACCAGATTTTAATCATACCAAATAAATTAGGATATCCATGCTCGACTGATAAGCTGTTTCTATCTTCGTCTACAGGTGGTTCAACTAATGTAATTTGCAGAGCTTCATTTATCTTTTTTTATTCTGCAGCTATTTCTTTTGTGGCTTCGGTTCCGGCTTCATTTCCATAACTGAAAAAAGTTTAATTTTTATTTTAGCTTTTATTCGGTTCAGAAATACCGAATACAAACTAATCAGCAAAACTCAATCCAACTTATTTATCTCCTATAAGATTTGTATATTTGCAAAACTACTAAAGACAAGCGCCTTTTAGCTCTTATAAAGGTTTTACAATGGATACTTTTGGTAAAAAATAGCTGCTTTACTAAAGTCTCAGGCAGAACTGGCAAAAAGCACTGAACACTTCCACTTCGGTTATTGGTAGATATGAGCGTGACGAAATGACACCCTCTATTGATGCAGGCAAAAAAATTGCAAAAATTCTAAATACAACCGTAGGTTACTTACTTGGAGAGACAGACCAAGAAGATTTATTCAAAGACCCGGAGATGCTTAAAAGATTAAACGAAATTGAAAAAATGGAAGATTCTGACAAAGGTCATATTCTTTCGGTTATTGATGGGGTCATTAAAAGTATTAAACTTAAAAATATTGCTGCACTATAAAAGTAAAAAAGCCCGAGCAATCGGGCTTTTTTGTTATTTAGTTAATATGCTTTTTAATAATATCGGCCCCCAAAAAAGATACGATGTTGTAATTAAGAAAAACACAGAGGTTAGCAAAACTGACAACTTGTGACTATTATTAAACTTCGGCTTCTCTTTAACTAATCGTTTCCCTTTTCCTGTCCTATAAAACACCAGGTAATTCACTACCATAATAGCAACAAATATACCGACCATTATATAGTTTGACATGTTGTAATCAGCTACATAAGCAGCAATTATGCTCAGGATTCCATTTACTAAAAGTGATAACGAAAAACTTAAAGTAAAAACAACTGTTGAGTGTGGCTGATTATCTGGTAATACCTTTGTATAAAAAAGGTAATAGTAATAATAAAAAACGTTCATCATGGTTTGTAATTTTGATAGAAGTAATACCAAAGAGCTTCATTGGATTGCGATGGTGCTCCGACTTGATTCTCCCAACGATTGTACCAGAAATTAAACTTAGCTTCTTGATACCATCCCATATTTGTAACACCACGTCCAAGTTCCCATCCAACTCCCCAAGCAGCCCCATAAATTCCTCCAAGCGTTGAGAATGCATTTGTTCCCTGTTCTGCAAGCATCCATCCTGTACCCATTTCTCCAGCAGCATAATCTCTCTGAATCGAATAAGCATTCCAAGCACCTAATGCACGACCACCCCATTTAATTGCATTAGAGGTTGTTTTACCAAACTTGTTTTTACCGCCAGTAAATCCATTTCCACCCCAAGTTTGTTTATACATTTTGAAGTTTTTGCCCATCCATGTACCGTATTTCTCACTATAGTACATTTCGCTTGCTGCCGTACCTGCTGCACCTACAAAAGCTTCCCATCCTGGGCCTCCCCCTTGGGAACTGGCGGTCCCATGAGCCAATGGAGAAGTACCTATAAACTGCTGATTAAGGACTGTTTCAATCCCAGCAGGCTCCCAGGTAGTCCAATCCTGTAATCCTGCAATATTATTAGCAATACCTTGCTGGCCACCTGCCAAAATACTTGGCAACTGCTGTGCACTTACTTGTGAATTCGACCAAGAGTTGTTAAAATGGTAATTACCACTTATCGTAACAGGAGTAGCAGCAAAGGCTTGTCCCAAAGGCATACCTTTATTAATATGG
>JBKDZK010000629.1:0-2916 GCA_047971205.1 Draconibacterium sp. | reverse complement strand
TTTTGCATTAGTTTTGTATCTTTTTCAGAGTTAAGTATTTACACGAATGAAGTCAATGACAATAACTATCACTAACGACCAGCTGGCTGATCAAGTTATACGTTTGCTGAAGTCGTTTAAAGATGAAGGATTGGAAATTGTTTCTAAAGAAGACATGAACGATTTAAAACTTCTCAGGGCAACCCGAAACGAGGAATCCATTCCATTCGATGAATGTCTCAAAAATGGAGGTTAGAATTCCTGCCTTTGCCGGCAGGCAGGCGTCAATCAGCCATTAAAGATTTAAAACGGATTAGCCCTGACCATAGAAAGAAAATTCACACAAAAATTATTTCCCTAAAAGATTTCCCCAACGTTTCAAACGTTAGAAAACTCACCCATTTTGAGCCGGCTTATCGTTTACGAATTGGTGATTATCGCATTTTATTTGATGTAACTTCGGTTGTGGTCGGGTGACTGGTGCCATTTTCTTTAAAAGGTAAGAAAAGTAATGAATGCATGCCTATTGCAAAATCAGGAAAAACCAGCTTTTGACAGCACCTGGGATGACCGTTTATTCACCGGAAGGCTATGTTTAACAAGTGTTTCATACCGTTGATTCATATGTGCCCGGTTTTCTGTGATTAATTCTATATTTGTTGGGAAATGACATCATACAACGCCATAATAATCGACGACGAGACAAATGTTCAGCAAGCCCTACAACTTTTGGTCGGACGTTATTGCCCTGAGATTACAATTTGCGGAGTTGCAGGATCGGGGGCTGTTGGTCGCGAATTGCTCAAGAAGCATGATGTTCACCTGATTTTTCTGGATATCTCGATGCCCGGAGAAAATGGTTTTGAGTTTCTTTCAACCATTCCGAAAGAGAATTATGCTATCATTTTCACCACTGCCTACGAAGAGTATGCTTTGCGTGCGATCAAGGCAAATGCGATCGATTACCTGCTAAAACCGATCTAATTTTCTTGTCGACGAAAAGGGGATTATACACGCACAAAATGTATACAACCGGTTTAACGGCCGGTTTATATCGGCACACTTAATCCTCGATCCGGAAAAAGAAATTTTCAACCTGATTGGGAATGAAATGTATTTGCAACACGGAAATGAATTCTACAATGTACTAGGTGATTTGCAGGACCAGGTTGATTTTCGGATTCGGGACATGGCCTATTACGACAGTACTTTGTTTTTCTTTACCGAGCGAACAATCTATTTCATCCATAATCCGCAAAAGGTGGTTGAGGGGAAAGAGGTGGAGTTGAATCGTTTGGGGAATGAGTTTCACAACATTAACGATATATTTTGCAAAGACGATAAATTGTTTGTGGGATCTGACGACGGAATGACCATTATCCCGATAAAAGAGAGTGTAAATACACAGTATCAGCCAACCAAGCCTTATTTTGTGCGGGTTCTGCTTGATGATAAGGAGATTGATGTTTCCCGCGGAGCGATATCCTATAAAAACAAGAACAGGTTGAATATTGAGTTTTCGAGTCTTAATTTTTCTTCCATACCTTCGAACTTCGCTTATATGCTGGAGGGGGTGAATGATACATGGATTACCGGAACTGAAACACAGGTTGCCTATCTGAACCTAAAGCCCGGAAGGTACACTTTCAAACTCAGGTCGAGGAAGAACATGGAAGAATATAGTGATGTGATAGAACTTCCGGTCAGGGTAGTTCCAACACTGTGGCAGCGGTTAATTACAAAAATTGTTGTAATTCTCTTTTTGATTTTCCTGGGATTTCTGGTCGTCCGGAGGTATTATCTGCAACAGATCAAGGCCCGGGAAAAAGATTACCAGCTGGCTACCATTGAGCACCGGGCGCTTCAGTCGATGATGAATCCGCACTTTATTTTCAATTCGCTGGGGTCGATCCAGAAATTTCTTTTGGAAAATAAACCGGAGGAGGCTGGAAGTTATCTTTCTCAATTTGCAAGGTTGATTCGGCAGACCATGAATTCAATCAAATCGAATTCTGTTCTGCTGGACGATGAGGTGGAAAGACTTCGCAACTATATTGAGCTGGAGCAATTCAGAATGGACCACAAATTTGAGTACTCCATAGAACTGGATGAAGAACTTGAAAGTGACGATTACAACATACCTTCCATGATTGTTCAACCCTTTGTAGAAAATGCCATATGGCACGGAATTTCCACCCTTTCGACAAAAGGTTTTATAAAGGTTGTTTTTGAATACCTGAGTGAAAAAAGCACCGGATACGAGTGGAAGACAACGGAATAGGCTTTGCCAAATCAAGAGCCTATTCGCAATCGAAAAACAGTTTAAATATTTCTTCCTCTTTAACTCAGAAAAGAGTGAAGCTCTTGGGCGATAAGTATAATATCCAGGCTGGAATACAATCTGAAGAACTGTATCCCGGGGAAGAAAATCCGGGAGCACGTATAACATTGATTCTTCCGATTATAGAATAAGAAAAGACCGGATATACCATTTAAAAATTGGAATCTACCACTTATCCATTAAATCCTACCACATATTCATCAGTAAAAAAAGTAGAAAACCATTTTCTTAATATTGCTTCGTTTTTAGTAAGGTTCTTTATTTCCTGATTGATCAATAACAAAGATATTACCCTCCCACATTATTTAGCCTTGTTCGGAAGCTTTAGGATCGTCTGTCTGATCCCGATCAACTATTTGAATACACTTTAGAAACTGTCCTTCACTGTCCCTTAAAACATCGAGAATAGTTAAACAAAAAATAAAGCAGAACAAGGTGCTGAGATTAGCCGATCCGACGGGATCGGCTTTTTTTGTTTATACACCTGCCGTTTCTGTGGTTCTGGTTCTCCACTCGTGCTTTTCATAAAAAGCATGTAATTGTCATGTGCTTTGGTTTCCATTAAATGTTTCGTCGTTTTTCCCGGGACGAAGGAT
>JBKDZK010000628.1:0-2801 GCA_047971205.1 Draconibacterium sp. | reverse complement strand
CGGAATTTGACTGTAAGCCTCATTATAATTCGGAAGCGCAATGTGGCTGATATTAATGTCTGTATTTGTTCTTCCGTATCCAAACAAACCATAGACATTCAAGAACGGAAGAATCCATATGTCAGGGCGTACTGTTGTAGTATAGGCAACGTTTGTATTGTCTCCAAACTTAATGAAGTCGGCATCTTCAATCATTAAACTTTTGCCTGAGGAAGAATGAAAACCTAAAGAAAAGTCAGATATAACTATATGTTGCTTCATCATCATATAATTAACCATTACTCCGGCAGGATATGGAACATCAAAACCGCTTTTATAGGCTTGTTTTCCTAGAATTGGGAAGATAAAGTCGTAATCTACATTCTTTATGCTATCGATATAAGCTGCATACTTATCACTAAACTCTATTGTCGCATATTGCGCCTTAGAGCTTTTAGCCGGTGCAAGCATAATAAGTGCTGCACCTGCTATCACACATAGATTTCTAATTTTCATGCTATTATTAAAAATTGAGTTTTAGGTTCAGCAAAAATACATTTGCCTATATTAATTAACATTAATAATAGCTCGATAGTTTACATGTTTAACGAATTGTTTATTTGAAGTATTAAGATACGCTGTGGTTTTATTCTATTGTTTACGTAAGATGATTTTCTTTTCATCTCCCCCATTGTATATAGAGAGTTCCAACTTGTTGCTTGATTCTTTTGCTGTTCCTTGCCATGTATCACCGTTTGGCATATCAAATTCGATTGTGTACAAGTTTTTAGCATCTGATGCTTCCAACCTTCCTACTACTTGTAGCTTCTTATAGTTAAACTTATCGGCATTTAGTATTACTAGCTGTTTATTCTTACTATTTCCAAGTTTATAATCGAATAGGTATCCTTCTCCGAAATATATATTTTGCCCTTCTACGTCGGCTTCTTTAGTTTTTTCAGCTTCATCATTACTAACTGTAGGAGCTTGCGTAGTTGCCGCAGTTGCTGCAGTTGGAGTGTAGCTCGCTTTTGTAGGCATTCTTTCAAAACTCTCAAAAGCATCTCTGATTGCTTCAAGATACCCTTTTTCAAAATCTTTGGATACTCCAATTCCTTCGTTCTCCCATATAATATTTCCGATACAGTCCTTTAGCATAATATCAACCTTACATCTTAGCATTGAGCTGCCTTTTATGATTTCAGCTTTCAAATTATTGCATAGTTCTCCGACGTTGAGAGAGTTCTCAAACTCAGAAGCTATTCCTTTTTCCATAAGTACTGTTTGCATCGAGCTACTTATTTGATAGGGGTTAAACTTAGTGCCAATGCTTGGAACTGAGGTAGGTATAATGATTTTCTGATAATGCGCTTGAGCACTTGCAATGTTGGAGAATACAATTATGATTGCGAATAAAAAAAGAGATTTTAAAATTTTCATTACTATATATATTAAATTGCTTTTATATTTGCTAACTCTTAAAGCAAAAACTAATCCAAAGCTATGACAAAATTTGTTTGCTAAACAATGAACATCATTTGATACATTTCTGTTTTGGGTTGGTAAATCTATATAAAACTTATGAGAAAAGGGATACTTTTAGTTAATTTAGGAACTCCAAAAACCTGCACTAAGCCTGCAATTGCCAAATACCTCAGACATTTCTTAATGGATGAGCGTGTTATCAATATTCCTTTCTACAAAAGGTGGATGCTTGTAAATCTGATAATTGTACCCTTCAGAACTCCGAAGGTTATTGAAGAATATCGCAAACTTTGGACAAAAGAAGGTTCTCCCTTACTCATACACGGAAAAAAACTTACCGAAGGTCTAAGGTTAAATTTAGGCGATGATTATGTTGTTGAATTAGCAATGAGGTATCAAGAACCTTCAATAGAACAAGGTTTAGCTAATCTTAAGGGCAAGGATGTAGATGAGATTATCATTTTACCTCTTTTCCCGCAATATGCATCTGCAACTGTGGGCTCAATACACCAAGAAGTGATGAGAATTGTTGATGGGTATAATGTCATCCCAAATATTAGATTTATCAGCAACTTTTATAAAAATAAGAACTTGATAAGTTGTTTTGCTGATAAAATAAGTTCGGCTGTAGGTGGGGCATTAAGTGGGAAGCATATGGTATTTAGCTATCATGGAGTACCCGAACAACATATTAAGAATGCAATGAACAGTGGTTTTTGTGGTTCTGACGAATCTGATGAAGCATACAATTACCAAACTTCTTGCTTTAAAAACTCAGAACTCATAGCTGATACCTTAGGATTGTCTCCCGAACAATACTCCACTTGCTTTCAAAGTAGACTAGGAAAAGAAGCATGGATAAAACCTTACGCCTCGGATGTTATACTAGATTTAGCCAAAAATGGCAATGAGGATATTATTATTTGCTCGCCTTCATTTCTTGCTGATTGCTTAGAGACAACTATTGAGATTGGTGAGCAGTATAGAGAGTTGTTTTTGCAAAATGGCGGGAAAAGTCTCACCTTGGTAGATAGTCTCAATTCTGATGCTAAGTGGATTGAGGTGTTGACAGGAATGGTAAGGGACTTATAACACAACGTGAGTTTACCCCCCTTTTCAACCGGAGTAAACTCACGTATCTTTATCTTATTGAGTTAGATTACTTCAAAAAACTAAGAAGTGTATCGCCTCTCAGACCTCTTCTCAGAGTTTCTAAGGGAATCAATTCGTTTTCCAAGATGTTACCTAAATTCACATTAGGTCCGAACAAATGAATGAATTCAACTTGCTGTTTCTTTTGAGGAGCTTCCCACAAAATATCATCCGGATTTAGTTGT
>JBKDZK010000627.1:0-6569 GCA_047971205.1 Draconibacterium sp. | reverse complement strand
AGGTAGCTGTGTGCGGCATTAATTCAAACATCCTTTTAAAGGAAATGAAAAAAGACTACCGCCCGAACGTGTTGTGGGCGCATTGCAATAGCGATAGCCAGATGCCTTTGTTGAAAGACCGATTTGTGAAGGGCGACGATTTGATATATGTATGCAGGGAAGGGGCTTGCCAGTTGCCGGTTAGAACTTCAGAAGAAGCCTTAAAACTTCTCAAAGTATGAAAGAAGTTCGCTTCCTGATTGTTGGGCAGGGATTGGCCGGGACCATGCTGGCTTTTGAAATGCTGGAACACAACATTCCTTTTCGGATCGTCAGTTCGCCCAATAAAAGCAAAGCTTCGCTGGTGGCTGCCGGAATGATCAATCCGTTGGTTTTTAAAAGATTGACCAAAAGCTGGATGGCGGATCAACTGTTGCCAGTTATGCACAAACGTTACAGGGAGCTGGAGAATCTGCTCTCGGCTTCTTTTTTCTTTGAGAAGAAAATACTAAAGCCGTTGTCGGAACAGGAAAGGCAACTGTGGAAAGAGAAACAGCAAAAGCCTGAATTCTCGTCTTTCATTGATTCCGTTTTGACAAACTCGCCGCTGGTTTCTTTGTCCGGTTCGCCGGCGTACGGAATTGTCAGAGGTTCGGGGTATTTAAACCTGGCTGTTTTTCTTCAGTTATCCGAAAAGTATTTTCGTGAAAAAGGTTGGCTGCTGGAGGCCGGCGTTCAGTTAAATGAGAACATTCCTGATTTTTTTGAAGTGGAAGATATCAGGGCTGAAAACATCGTGTTTTGCGAAGGTTATCATTTGGCGCAAAACCCCTTGTTTCAGTTTGTGAAAATGAACCCGGCCAAGGGCGAGGTTTTGCAGATTTACGCACCCGATTTGCCGGAAGAGTTTATTCTGAATAAGCGGGTGTTTGTTTTACCTGTGGGCAACCACCGCTTTAAAGTGGGGTCTACCTACGAATGGGATGATTTGAGCGAAACGCCGACTGAAAAAGGAAAAGACTCGATCACAGAACGACTCGATAATCTGGTTAGAACAGGCTATATCATTGAAGAACACTGGGCGGGAGTTCGTCCCACTGTGGCAGATCGCCGACCGGTGCTGGGTGTGCATCCGAAGCACAAAAATGTGTTCGTATTTAATGGACTGGGAACAAAAGGTGTAATGCTGGCGCCCTGGCTGGCCCGGGAAATGGTGAAATATCTGAAGGGCGAAATCCGGAATTTACAGCCGGAAGTGGATATTCATCGCTTTGTCTAAATTGCAGTGTTTTTCCTGATAATTTCTCAAAAATCGACAATGAAATATAGTATTGATAGTGAATTTGGTGCATCGGTTGGTGGACACAATGTAGCCGCTCCCAAAAATAAAATTCACGCAAAGTGCGCCAAAATAATCCAAAAGAACGCAAAAGAAAAGGGGCTGTCCAAAAAGTCAAATTATTTTAAAAGAAACTTACAATTTATGATCGACCTTCATTTTACCCCTCCAAACCTCCCCTAAAGGGGGAGGCTTAAAGTCCCCTATTGGGGATTTAGGGGTGAAAACCCTAGTGGTTACTTACAAATCGTAAGTTCAGTCTAACACAAAAGAACTTTTGGGACAGCCTCCTTATCGATTGATACTGTTTTTATCAATTCATTAGTTTCATTTGAAGGTAGCTGTACTGCAGCGCAGCCATTTTCGCCCGTTGTTCGTTGGTGGAAGCTCCGGCATGTCCGCCTTCTGTGTTTTCGAAGTAATAGACTTTGTAGCCCATTTCACTCATTTTTGCCACCATTTTGCGTGCATGTCCCGGATGAACCCTGTCGTCGCGGGTAGAGGTATAGAAGAAGACTTCGGGATATTCCATGCCTTCTTTCAGGTTCTGATAAGGAGAATATTTTTTGATGTATTCCCATTCTTCGGGGATGTCCGGGTTTCCGTACTCAGCCATCCAGCTGGCACCTGCCAGCAGTTTGTTGTAACGCTTCATGTCGAGCAGCGGAACAGCGCAAACAACGGCATTGTAAAGATCAGGTCGCTGTGTAAAACCTACGCCTACCAATAATCCACCGTTACTGCCACCACTGATTCCGAGTTTCTTAGGCGATGTTATTTTACGGGCGATTAAATCTTCGGCTACTGCAAAATAGTCGTTGTAAATACGCTGGCGGTTTTCTTTTAATCCGGCCTGGTGCCATTTAGGGCCAAATTCACCTCCTCCGCGAATGTTGGCCAGTACGAAAACGCCGCCTTTTTCGAGCCACGAAGTTCCGGTAATGGCACTGTAACTCGGAAGTCTCGGAACTTCAAAGCCTCCGTAAGCACTGATCAGCGTCGGATTTTTTCCGTTCAGTTTTATGTCTTTGTGGCTTACCACAAAGTAGGGGATCATGGTGCCGTCTTTTGAGGCAACTTCAAATTGCTGTACCTGGTAATCTTCAGTCGCAAACCACGATTTCAGTGCTTTAACTTTTACAAATTGCCCGGTTGATGTATCTCCTTTGTACAAAGTGGAAGGCATCAGGAAATTCTGGAAATAGAAAAAATAGGTGTCGCTGTCTTCGTCGGCCGAACCAAGCGAAATATTGCCCAGTTCCGGTGCGTCGATTTTTTCTTTTTGCCAGGTTCCGTTGTAGGTGTATTTATAAAGTTCGCTTTTTACGTTGGTAAGCATGTTTACCAGCAGCACGTTTTTGGTCGCGTTTGTTTCGGCAATACTTGAGCGTTCATCGGGGCGAACGATCAACTGGTAATTGGTACCTCCTTTAATCAGGTCGGCATAAGGGATACTGATCATATCGCCTTGTTTGAACGAGTTGCCGCCAATGTTCCAGTCCGATTTCAGGCTAAGCAAAACCTGCTTGTTGAAAATTCCGCTAAGCTCAATGTCTTCCGGTAGGTCTGGTTTTACAAGTTCCCCGTTTTCTATAATGTGATAGCTACCCGTATAAAACGAAGTACGCTGGGTAATAATCTGGTAGGTTTTGTCTTTGGTATGCGTGGTATAGCCCCAAATTCCCATGTCGTCTTCCTTCCCGTCGAAAACAAGTTGGGCATTTTTCAGATCGGTGTCGCGTTGCCATATTTTTACCTGTTTAGGATAGCCCGATGTGGTTACACCATCGCCAAAATCAGTCGAAACCATCAGGGTATTTTTGTCGATCCAACTGGCACTTCCTTTTGCTTCGGGAATGTAAAATCCATTTTCGATAAACACTTTGTTAATGGCATCAAATTCGCGGATTACCACGGCATCGCCGCCGCCTTTCGACAGGTTTACGAGGAAACGGTCGTAATCGGGGTACAAGCCCGACGCTCCTTTGAATACATATTTCTCGTTGTCCTGTTCAGAGAGTGCATCTACGTCGATCACGGTTTCCCAGTGCGGGTCGCCGCTCAGGTAACTTTGCAAGACTGTGCGTCTCCAAATTCCCCGCGGGTGTTCTTCATCCTGCCAGAAATTGTACACCAGGTTTCCAATAATTGAAGGACTTGCAATTCGGTCGGTGGAGTTGTAAATCTCCAGATCCTTTTCATACATTTCCTCGTAGCCGGGTTGGCTCATGAGCACCTTTAGGGTTTTTTCGTTCCATTGTTCCACCCAGTTCAGCGACTTCTCGGCATCAACGTCTTCCAGCCAGAGATATGGATCATCTTGTGCAAAATTTACCTGCGTCATAATTGCCAGTAAAATAACTAAGAATGTTTGTTTCATACGATTTATTTGTTTGTTTTTCCTGAATATTCAATCATACAATTTTAATAGTAAATATACTTCTTACGGTTTTTAGTAAGAAAAACTTACTTCCCATTACAATTTCAAACGAAAGATTGTTTGAAATGATGTACAGGCTAAGCAGTTGGTAAATTATATAAAATGGAGATGAAATTGGAATGTTTTTTTTACTTATGTTGCGAAATTCTTACTTTCGCTTTTACATTCAAAAAATGACATGATAACACTGATCTTCTTTTTTGTCGTTTCTATTGTATTTTCGTTTTTATGTAGTGTTTGGGAGGCTGTTTTGTTAAGTGTAACACCTTCGTATGTGAGCAGAATGCAGAGTGAAAGACCCGGAGTTGGAAATTTGCTGGCTCATTTTAAAGACGATATCGATCGGCCGCTTTCCGCCATTTTAACGCTGAACACGATTGCCCATACGGTGGGAGCCATGGGTGTTGGTATTGAGGCCGGTAAAATATTTGGTTCGAATAAACTGGATCTTTATTTTTTTGATGTGACTTTCGAATCGATCATTGCCGGTGCAATGACCCTGGCAATTCTTGTTCTTTCGGAGATCATTCCCAAAACCATTGGCGCCACTTACTGGAAAAAACTTACCGGTTTTACTGTTCGTTCGCTGCGTGTGCTGGTTTTTATTCTTGCTCCGTTTATCTGGCTTAGCAATCTTTTAACCCGTTCGCTGAAAAAGAAGGGGACCAAAAGTGTATTTAGCCGGGCCGATGTGGCTGCCATGGCCGATGCCGGACTAAAAAGCGGTGCCATCGACCAGGAAGAAAAATCAATTATCCTGAACTTGCTGCAACTCGAAAACCTGAAAATAAAGGAGATTATGACGCCCTGGACTGTGGTGCTCTTCCTGGATGAAGACCGAAACCTGGGCGATGTTTATATTGAGCACAATCCGTTTCAATTTTCGCGCATTCCGGTATTTCACGAAACACCCGATAATATTACAGGGATGGTGTTGAAAGACGTTATTCTTGAAAACCTGGCAGAAGACAAGCACGCCCGAAAGCTGGCTGACATCCGGAGAGACATCCTGTTTGTACAGGACAGCTGGACGGTGGCACGTTTACTCGATACCCTGATTGTGGAACGGCAACACCTGGCCATGGTAGCTGATGAGTTTGGAACGCTTGTAGGCCTGGTGACCATGGAGGATGTAATTGAAACGCTTTTCGGACTCGAAATTGTGGACGAGTCGGACAAGGTGGAAGACCTGCAGAAACTGGCACGAGCCAAGTGGCTCAAGCGAATTAAGCGCGATAAACCACAAAAATAGAAGCCTTAATTTTAGTTGCGTAGATTGTTAACCAGATGTAAAACCCCGATCGGGGAATAAGAATCGTTTTAAATAAGATTAGGAAGACAAACAAAAGCGTTTTACGTTTGTCTATAATTCCGTTATTCTAGAAAATACATTAAAACAGAAAACACATGAAAAAACTACTCACTATTTTATTATTTGTACCCTTCCTGGCATTTGCGCAGGAGAAGAAAGATTCGCTGTGGACCACCAGCGGAAGCACAACCCTGAATTTTTCGCAGGTTTCGCTTACCAACTGGGCAGCCGGGGGAAAGAGCTCTATGTCGGCAATCGGTATGATCAATTACGCGGCCAATTACAAAAAAGACAAGCTTAGTTGGGACAATACATTTGATTTTCGCTATGGATTTCTGAAGGAAAAAGATGTAAAAGTCAGAAAGTCGGATGACATTATCGATGTTAGTTCCAAGTTGGGGATCGAAGCCGGTGGAAACTGGTACTATTCCGGGTTGCTGAATTTTAAATCGCAATTTGCAAAAGGTTACCAATACGACGATAACAACATTCCGGTGGAGGTTATCTCCAAATTTATGGCTCCGGCTTATTTGAAAACCGGTTTGGGCATGGATTACAAAAACGATCATCTTTCGGTGTTGCTGGCGCCTGTGTCGGGTAAATTTACCTTTGTTTTGGATGACTCACTTTCCGCTCAAGGTGCTTTTGGGGTGGAAGAGAACAAGAATTTCAGAGCAGAACTAGGTGCTACTGTGAAGTTTGAGTACAAGCGTGACATCATGAAAAATGTGACGCTGAACACCACGCTCGATTTATTCTCGAACTACCTGAAAGATCCCCAAAATGTGGATATGGACTGGAAAATTCAGATAAATATGAAAGTAAACGATTACCTGTCGGCCAACCTGATTACGCACATGATTTATGACAACGATACCAAGATCAAAGATCCGGACACTGGAGTGAGTAGTCCGGGCTTGCAGTTTATGGAGTCGTTTGGAGTTGGATTAACATTTAAATTCTGATACAAACGAAGGGCCTGATAACTTATCAGGCCCTTTCTATTTTTTGCAGTTCTGCTAGTTGCTTCAGTTTACTTTTGGGTGAGAGAGAATGATTGCTTTGCCGGGAAACACTTTTGTAATGGAATTAAATCTCAAAACAGAAAGTGGTTCCTTCTTCAGGAGAGCTATTGTACCACACCTTTCCTTTCAGGTATTTCTCCCCAAACAGTTTCATGCTGTAAGTTCCGATACCACGGCCCGTTCCTTTGGTAGAATAAAAACGTTTGAATAATTGTGCCTGAACTTCCACGGGAATAAAACTTTTGTTGTGCACACAAAAACAAATGCCGTCGTTTTTTTGCACACAACTTAGGGTGATACAATCATGCGGGATATTCACTTCCAACGCATTGTTGATCATATTTCCCAATATCCTTTTCAGCACAATTTTATCGGGAATAAACACGGGTGGTTGCGACGCCGGATCAATAACGATGGTTTTTGCGCGGTTGGTTTGATGAGTGTTGTGTAATTTTTTCAGCTCTTGCACTACAT
>JBKDZK010000626.1:0-2241 GCA_047971205.1 Draconibacterium sp. | reverse complement strand
AGTTTTTCCCAGGTAAACAATTCCACTTCGGTCTCGACCTTTCCGAAGTAGGGCGATTCAAAAGTTTTCGTAATCGTTCGCGGCGTACGCCCCATGTGGCCATATGCAGCTGTCTCCAGGTAAATTGGGTTGCGCAGTACCAGTCTTTTTTCAATGGCCGACGGGCGCAGGTCGAAAATGGCTTTTACTTTTTCTGCAATCTCGGCATCGCTAATGTTTACGTTCGAGCGGCCGTAGGTATTTACAAAAACACCCACCGGCTGGGCAACACCAATGGCATAAGCCAGTTGCACCAGCACTTCGTCGGCCACGCCCGCAGCTACCAGGTTTTTGGCAATGTGGCGCGATGCATAAGCTGCCGAACGGTCAACTTTCGACGGGTCTTTGCCCGAGAAAGCACCACCGCCGTGAGCTCCGCGGCCTCCGTAAGTATCCACAATAATTTTACGGCCGGTAAGTCCGGTATCGCCGTGTGGGCCACCAATCACAAATTTCCCTGTTGGGTTTACGTGGTAAATAATATCGTTTCCAAACAGTTTTTGAACACGTTCCGGAAGTTTGGCTACTACACGCGGGATCAAAATGTTGATCACGTCTTCTTTGATTTTAGCCAGCATGGGCCCGTCGGCGTCAAACTCGTCGTGTTGGGTTGAAACCACAATGGTGTGGATTTTCACCGGCTCGTTTGCTTCGTTGTATTCGACTGTTACCTGCGATTTGGCATCGGGACGAAGATAAGTCATCGTTTTTTCTTCGCGGCGAATGTCGGCCAATTCCAGCAAAATCAGGTGCGACAATTCCAGCGTCAGAGGCATGTAGTTGTCGGTGTCTTTGCAGGCGTAGCCAAACATCATTCCCTGGTCGCCGGCACCCTGGTCGTCTTTGTCTTCCTTGTCAACACCGCGGTTGATGTCGGCACTTTGTTCGTGAATGGCAGTAAGCACACCGCACGAATCACCGTCGAAACGGTAAGCTGCCTTGGTGTAGCCAATGTCGTTGATCACCTTGCGCGCCACTTCCTGTACGTCAACGTAGGTTTTTGATTTTACCTCGCCGGCAACAACTACCTGCCCGGTGGTAACCAGTGTTTCGATAGCTACTTTCGAATCAGCGTCGAATGCCAGAAACTGGTCTAGCAGTGCGTCTGAAATCTGATCGGAAACCTTGTCTGGATGACCTTCGGAAACCGATTCGCTTGTAAATAAATAATGCATAAAATCCCTTTTTTAAGCTGAAAACGTTCAGCATGTTAAACATTAAATGAAACTGCGGGATGTTCGATTGATAGTGAAAAATGCGATTGTTTTAGCGTTTTTTTCATGTGGTTGCAATCAATCTCAAATCTTTCCACGTAGCGGGCACAAATGTAAGGTGTTTATTTTGAACAAAAAAGACTTATTTGAATTTATTATAACGGCAGGCTTTTCTCTTTTTTCAATCTTTATCATACACAATAATCCTGAGTGCACGACAAACTTCCTTCACGACGAAACCTCTGAGGTACTTTGTGCCGTTTTCTCTGTGACACACTGTGGTTTCTCTTTTTAACCACAAGGGATGCGGAGTTTTTCACAGAGGTACCCGGAGTTTTTTTGTATTTCCCTTATTCTGAAGCAAAATGAAAACTCGTTGTGCACCCCTAAATTCAATATCTGCTTCCAACAATTTTGGTATGTAAATTTGCAATACTAAGTAAAATCTGCATAAATAAATGGAATCGTATTACAACTCAAACATCACTTTAATTTCATTGTAATAGCTTCTGCCGCTGGTTATCTTGCTCTGGCTGTAGTCGTCGAGGATCAGCACAAAACGGTTGTTGAAATGCTTCCTTATTTCTTTCAGTAAATTTTTATTGACGAGATACGATTTGTGAACCCGGATGAAATAGTCGGGAAGCTTTTCTTCCAGCCTTTTTAAGCTCGAATCCAGTACGTACGATTTGGCGTGTTTGGTAACAACGGTAACATATTTCTCATCGGCCTGGATGTAAGAAACTTCGTCGAGCCTAACAAAAATCACCCGGTCGCCAACTTTTACCGGAATCGAAGTTGCTTGATTTTTCCTGTGTTCCTGGTTAAACTGTTCGATCAGTCTGTTCAGGTTAATTTCCGGACTGCTGTCGTTCATCTGTTCCAGTTTGGCAATGGTTTTGGCAAACCGTTCTTTGGTCAGTGGTTTTACCAGGTAGTCGATACAGTTCGTATCGAAAGCCTGCAAGGCAAATTCGTCGTAGGCCGT
>JBKDZK010000625.1:0-2421 GCA_047971205.1 Draconibacterium sp. | reverse complement strand
GGAAACACCCTACTTTTCTTTGAGAAATAGCCCAAAATAGTGTAAATTCGGCCGTTGTAATTCTAAACATAAGAACGTGTCAAAAAATCTGGTTATCATTCCAACCTACAACGAGAAAGAGAATGTGGAAAAGATGGTCCGCAAAGTATTCTCGTTGGAAAGGCCTTTTCATTTGTTAATTGTCGAGGATAACTCGCCCGACGGGACTGCCGATATAATAAAGCGGTTAATGAAGGAGTTTGACGGAAAACTCCATATCCTGGAGCGCAAAGGGAAACTGGGTTTGGGTACGGCCTACATTGCCGGATTTAAATGGGCACTGGAGCGTGATTACGGGTCCGTTTGTGAAATGGACTGCGATTTTTCGCACAACCCGGATGACCTGCTCCGGCTTTTTGATGCCATTGACAAAGGCGCCGATGTGGCTATCGGCTCGCGCTACATTACCGGAATCAATGTAGTAAACTGGCCATTGGGCAGGGTGCTAATGTCGTATTTTGCGTCTATGTACGTACGCATTGTTACCGGGATGAAAGTGCGCGACACCACTGCAGGTTTTGTTTGCTGGAAGCGCCGTGTACTGGAAACCATCGATCTCGATAGAATTAAACTGATCGGCTATGGATTCCAGGTCGAAATGAAGTTTACAGCTTATAAATTTGGCTTTGCCATAAAAGAAGTGTCCATTGTTTTTACCGATCGTAAAGAAGGGACATCGAAAATGAGCGGCGGTATTTTTAACGAAGCACTATGGGGGGTGATGAAAATGAAAATGCGCAGTTGGACAAGAAAGTACGAAAGAAAGGCCGAATAATAGTTTAACGAATGAAAGTATTTAAGTTTGGAGGGGCTTCAGTAAAAAATGCCGGGGCCGTAAAAAATATTTGTAATATCATTCAGCGCGAACCCGGAGAACTTGTAGTGGTAATATCGGCTATGGGCAGTTCTACCAACCTGCTGGAAACACTGGTGAAGGCTTATTGTGACCAAAGTGGGCAGAAATGGGAGATCGTAAAGCAATTCAGGGATTACCACATGGAAGTAATCGGGGGTCTGTTTGGCCAAAAAGGCATGCCACAGGGAGTTTATGAATTGTTCTGCGAGTTGGAACACAAACTAAAAACACGCCCATCATACGATTACAATTACGAATACGACCAGGTTATTTGTTATGGCGAGCTGATCTCTACCCGTATTGTAAGTGATTACATGAATACTGTGAAGCAGGCCAATAAATGGGTAGATGTGCGCAACAGCCTGAAAACCAACGATACCTATCGCGATGCGAAAGTAGATTGGGAGTGGACCGGCGAGCTGGTAAAAGAAGAATTTGATTTTGACGATACCCGGGTTTATATTGCCCAGGGTTTTATAGGATCTACCGTTACCAACCAGACCACAACGCTGGGGCGCGAAGGCTCTGATTTTACGGCAGCAATTATCGGTAGCGTTTTAGGGGCCGTTAGTGTTTCTATTTGGAAAGTTGTACCGTGCATTTTAAGTGCCGACCCCAAAAAAATGAAAGACACGGTCCGGATTGGTGAACTTTCGTACAAAGAAGCAGTGGAAATGACACATTCGGGAGCCAAAGTAATCCACCCGAAAACCATGCAACCCCTGCACAACAAGGGTATCCCTTTGCTGGTAAAGTCTTTTGTCAGCCCTGATGACAGCGGTACGGTAATCCATAAAATAGAACACAAAATAGAGTTACCGCCCATCTTCATCTTAAAAGAAAACCAGGTGCTGATAACCCTTTCGGCCAAAGACTTCTCCATTATTTCGATAAATGATATCGAAAGGGTGATCCATTTCTTACAAGGGGAACTGATAAAAGTAACCCTGATGCAACAATCGGCCATTGACCTGAATATTGTGGCCGATGCCTCGGAACAAAAGCTGGACGTGCTGTTTGGCGGCCTGTCGGATCATTACCAAATACGTTACAATACCGGGCTTACGCTGGTTACCATACGCCATTACACCGAAGAAGTACTGGACTGGATGGTAAAGGAAAAAGACATTTACCTGGAGCAGCACAGCCGTCTGACGGCCCGTATGCTGATAAAAGAATAACCAAAAGCAAGGGCTGCACAAATAAATAGGTGGGCAATCCGATATTTTTGTAAATTTAAACACTATTAAGCTACCTGTAAAAAACATTGTCGGATGAAACAGAAAAAATTACTTCCCTATTTAATCGGCCTGGTCATCTTGTTGATAGTTTTTCTTGTGATAGGAAAGAAAAAAGGCTGGTTGGGCAACGACTTTTCCGTAGATGTTGCCATCCAAACGGTAGAGTCTAAAACCATTACCGAGTTTATTACCGCCAATGGGAAAGTACAGCCCGAAACCGAAGTAAAAATAAGCCCCGATGTGGCGGGCGAAATCGTACAATTAAACGTAGAAGAAGGAGAGGCA
>JBKDZK010000624.1:0-1876 GCA_047971205.1 Draconibacterium sp. | reverse complement strand
AACCTAATTACTCATTCCTTTGATAAAACACGTTTTGAATTTGGAAAACAGCATGAATTCGTTTTGACGGTAAGCGATTACAAAGACAATACCTCGGTTTACAAGGCCGGTTTTTGGAAGTGAGCCGAATGAATACGGTCGTGAAAGTGTTTTTTAACAGCAAGGTGGCCGGATGAAAAACAGATTTTCGTCATTCTTAGTGGCAGGGAATCCAGCTAAATTGCACCAAACTAATTTACCTGAGTTATGAAATCTGATCCTGCAAAGAGAATCTACGACATTCAACAATTTGGCGAGTTTGGAGGCGTAAATCCATCCATTACCGATTCTTCCACTTATACTTTTCTGGAAGGCGAAACCATGGAAGAGACTTTTTTGGGGCACCTGGAAGGTTGTTTCCTGTATTCGCGCCACTGGAACCCAAGTAATAAATACCTGGCCGATGCATTGGCGGCAATGGAGAATACCGAAGCAGCCTGGGTAACATCGTCGGGAATGGCTGCCATTACCTGTGCATTGTTGCAATTATGCAGCTCGGGCGACCATATTGTGACCAGTGTTACAACTTATGGCGGTACCTATGCTTTTTTGAAAAACTGGCTGCCCAGGTACAATATCGAGGTGAGTTTTGTGGACATCATCAACCTGGAACAGGTGCAAAATGCCATGCGTCCGAATACAAAAGTTATTTACACCGAAACGGTTACAAATCCCTTGCTCCAGGTTTCCGATATTCCGGAGTTGGCAAAAATTGCGCATGCAGCCGGAGCCAAACTAATGGTCGATAATACGTTTACGCCTATGATTTTTACCCCGGCAGAATTGGGGGCCGACTTTGTTGTGTACAGTATGACCAAGTTTATTAACGGGAAAAACGACTGTGTGGCAGGAGCCATTTGCGGATCGAAAGAGTTTGTCGCAAAGTTGTCGAATGTAAACGACGGTACGGCCATGTTGCTGGGCCCCGTGCTCGACCCGCTGCGGTCTTCAAGCATTTTGAAGAACATTCACACACTGCATCTCCGGATGAAACAACACAGCGCCAATGCGATGTATCTGGCTCAGAAACTGGAAGAAATGGGGCTGTCGTTAAAATATCCCGGGTTGAAAAGCCATCCGCAGCACGAGTTGCATACCCAGCTAATGAACAAGCGTTTTGGATACGGAGGAATGTTGGCCATCGATTTTGGTACCGAGAAGAATGCCAACCAAATCATGTTCAAATTGCAACAGGCTAACGTGGGCTATCTGGCTGTTTCTTTGGGCTACTTTCGTACCCTGTTTAGTTGTTCCGGGCACAGTACTTCTTCTGAAGTTCCGGTGGAAGTTCAAAAAGAAATGGGCCTGTCTGACGGATTGGTCAGGCTGTCGGTTGGATTGGACGAAGACATGGAGGAAGTATTGGAACGAGTTAAAAGCTGTTTAGCTTAACAGATTGATTTATTGTTTTCATTTTGAATGGACAAGGTAAAATTTCCAAGCTGCAAAATATCATAAGAAGGGAAGCTGATTTCATTATCTTTGTCTCTTTCGCAAAATAAATAAGTAGTAGTAATGAAGAAAATTTCAATGATAGGAATGCTGATTTTTGCATTTCTGATTATCAACCAACAGGTTTCGAATGGGTGTACTAATTTCTTAATCACCAAAGGTGCGTCGGTAGATGGTTCGGTAATGATCACCTATGCAGCCGATTCGCACACTCTTTACGGTGAATTGTATTACCAGCCGGCACAGGATCACCCCGAAGGTGCCATGCGTAAGATTTACGAGTGGGATACCGGTACTTACCTGGGCGAAATACCACAACCTGCCCATACATACAGTGTGGTGGGAAACATGAATGAATTTCAATTGGCAATTGCTGAAACTACTT
>JBKDZK010000623.1:0-10334 GCA_047971205.1 Draconibacterium sp. | reverse complement strand
TTCCAGCATTCTTTCCTCAATCCCTCCGCGAAGTCGTTTTCTTTCTACAATTTAACAGTTTTGCAATTTATCAATGGCTTGAAGTTAGAAGTACGAAGCTTGAAGTTACGTGTTCAAAGTTGCCATGAAACTATGTTTCTGAAAAGCTCGTGGCCAGCAGCTCTTCGCTCGCAGCTAATTCTAGCATTCAAGCATTAACGCATTCCAGCATTCTTTCCTCAATCCTTCAACCAATCAATCCCTCAGTCCTTCAGCCCCTCAGTCCTTGCTGCGCCTTTGCAATCATATCAAGCCAAACACGTCGCTGTTCTTTCAGGGCGGCTACCTTGTCAGCGGGGTCGGTGCGGCATTCGAGCAGGATCCATCCCGGGTAATCCATTTTTACAAACAGCTTCATCAGCTCCTGGTAGGGATAATCACCTTCGTTCATCTCGCGCACATGGCAAATATCTGAAAAGCGGTCTTTTACCAGGTTAAAGTTGTATTCGAGCCCCTGTCCGGTAAGGTCTTCTGGGTTACAGTTCCAGCAAACACCCGTACCTTTGTTGTCCACGTAATCCATCATGGCTTTGATATTGGGGAGAAGCTGTGTTTCGCGGCCGTGTACTTCGAGCCGGATCACCTGGCCCAGGTCAAGGGCGTATTGCCCCAGCTCGTTGAGCGCTTTGCCGATTTGCTCAATGGTTTTTTCGTGCGGCACACCTTCCGGAAAAGCGTTGGGTTTTACTTTTACCCCCGAGCCGCCAATGTCTTTGCTTAGTTGCAGCCACTGTTTGGTGGTTTCTACCGACTCTTTCAGTTTTGCCGGATCGGGTGAATGATAATCCTGGTTGGTGCCCATTCCTATGATTTCCACCGGGCTGTCGGCAAACTGTTTTTTTACTTCGGCGCGTTGTGTCGCAGTAAGATCGAGCGTTACGCCGTGGGCATGTTCCACGCGCAATTCAACACCTCCGATTTGTGCTTCGGTACAATTCCGGATAATGGTCGGAATGTTCCAGTCTTTGGCCCAGAGGTAAGTGACCAGGCCCAGTTTCATTTGCGCTCCCGGCACCGGGTTGCAGGCTGCGAACAGGCTTCCGGGCAGTGCACTGGCTCCGGCGATCAACGACAGGTTACGGATAAAAGTTCTTCGGTCTTGATTTGCTTGTTTCATATCGATAAGGTTTAGTTGTGCTTAAGATACATAATATTCGGATTAGTTGGCTCCCGACATCGAAGGAGGCGCGGCATTCGCTCCGGTTCCCCAGTTTTTATTGGGTTTCGGTCCCATCTGAAAAATGAGTGCTCCACCTTTTACAATTTCCTCGTGCGAAATCCAGGTGCGGTTAAGATCTTTGCCGTCTAAGGTCGCCGACTGAATGTATTTGTTTTCTTTCGATTGATTGTCGGCCTTTATGGTCAAGGTTTTATTTTTTCCGGTTTGAAGCGTGGCTTTTCCAAACAAAGGACTTCCGAGGACGTAAACGGGCAGACCCGGTGTAACGGCATAAATTCCCATGGCACTCAGCACGTACCACGACGACAGTGAGCCCATGTCCTCGTTGCCACACAAGCCACCGGGGCCGGGGCGGTAAAGTTCTTCGCAAACCTGCCGAACGCGCTCCTGTGTTTTCCAGGGCTGTCCAGCGTAGTTGTACAAATATGCCACGTGGTGCGAGGGCTGATTGCCATGCACGTATTGCCCGATGGTGCCCACTACTCCCACGTATTTGGGCGACGTAATCAGCGGACTCATGGAAAAGAAAGTATCGAGTTTGGCGGTAAAAGCCTCCTTGCTGCCAAACAGGTTGATGAGGCCCTGCACATCGTGCTGAACCGACCAAATGTACTGCCAGGCATTGGATTCGGTGTAATGCCGGTTGGGGCGGCGGCCCACCAGCAGCGGATCGAAATATTTGTAATACGAATGATTTCCTTCGGTTACAATCTCCTGCTCGTTTGTTCCCAGCGCTTCCAACCAGTTGCCGTCGGCTTTTTTCGGGCGCATAAAACGGGTTTCGGCATCCCACAGTTTTGCATAGTTTCCGGCGCGTTGTATAAACAGCTGGTAGTCGTCGTCTTTCCCAAGTTCTTTGGCCAGCTGGGCAATGCACCAGTCGTCGTAGGCAAGTTCGAGGGTGTTCGGAACCGATTCGGTGATGCGGTCAACCGGGGTGTAGCCCAGTTTCAGGTAATACTCCAACCCTGCGCGCGCCATGTTTTCATGTACCGGAGGCCGGGGCTTTTCCAGGGCTTTGGTGCGCATGGCCTTGTACAAAAGTTCCACATCGTAGTCGCGGAAACCTTTCATATACGCGTCCACAATTACCGGAATGAGGTGATCGCCCACCATTCCTTCGCCAAAAACATTCAGAAAATGCTGGGCCGGCAGCCAGTCAAAGTTCTGTACTTTGGCTTCAATCGAACGGATAAAGTCATTCACATGTTCGGGTGCGGTGAGCGTTAACAGCGGGTGTTGCGAGCGGTAGGTGTCCCAGCACGAAAACGATCCGTAGAAATCAAAACCATCGGCAGTGTGAATTTGCCCGTCGGAACCGAGGTATTTTCCGTCCACATCCTGCGAAATGTATTGTGCCAGAAACGAATGATACAAGGCAGAGTAAAAAACCTCTTTCTGATCATTGCTGGCACCGTCAATTTGAACCTTCGATAATTCGTGGTTCCAGGTTTTCAGGGCGTCGTTTCGCACCTGTTCAAAATCCCAGTGCGGAATTTCAGCTTCCAGGTTTTTGCGGGCTCCTTCCACGCTGGTGTACGAAATGCCCACTTTTACAAGGATCTGTTCACCGCCCTGTGTGTCGAAACTCACAAAAGCACCTACTTTTTGCCCGGCTTCGGCATTTTTATAGGGAAACAAACTCGCTCCCGACTCAGGCGTCACATACGAAGCATCGAAGGTTCCGTAGTATTTAAATGGTTTGCTGAATTCGGACACAAAATAAACTTGCCCCAGTCCGGCGGCCTTTTTGCCTTCAATACGCTTATTATCCACTATTTTCAGTTCCGAATTTTCTTCCGAATAATGGGTGCCGATCTGGTGTCCGAGGTCAAGAATAATGTGTGCATTTTTTGATGCCGGAAAAGTATAGCGGTGAAAACCTGCACGACGGGTGGCTGTTAGTTCCGCCTTGATGTCGTAGTCTTTTAGCATGACCGAATAATAACCCGGCGATGCGCTTTCCTCTTCGTGACTGTAGCGTGAACGGTAACCCGCATCCGGGTCTTCCTTGGTCCCGGGAAGTGTCTGCAATTCGTTGCTCACGGTGGGCATCAGCAGCACCTCGCCGCCGTTTACCATTCCAACGCCACTCCAGTGCGTGTGGCTAAAACCGATGATCGAGCTCGACTGGTAAATATAACCCGCGCAATGGGTCCAGCCTTCGGTGTCCACATCCGGACTTACATGAACCATGGCATAGGGAAGTGAAGCTCCCGGAAAAGTATGCCCGAAGAAATCGGTTCCCAAAAATGGATTTACATAATCGGCGGGTTTCGTTGCGTTTCCCTGCGAAAAAGCCGTGAAACCGGTCGTGGCCAGCAAACAGATCAACAGCAAAGTTCTGATTTTGGTATTGGAAAAGGAAAGATGGATGTTCATAAGTTACTTTTAGAATTTTAACCTCTTTGGCGAATTTACATTATAAAATATAAACGAAGGGTTAATATATGTTGTAAGATGAATAAAAAAGCAGAAGTTTTTTTGTGCTTTTCCTACTTCCTTTGTTCAAATCGAGTTATCCGAAAGCGGAAGAAAAGACGTATGGTATAACCAAATGTTAAAGCAGCAGTAAAAAGTAGAAAGGCGAAAGTAACGGTACCTGAAAATGTAGATAAACGCATTCATTGCCTGCCGGACGCGCCTGAAATACGAATAAAGAATAGGTATGAAACAAATCCTGACTTCATGGAAGACAAAGGATGAGTTAGACCTGAAACGAACAACCTAAAACAAAATGAAACGACGCAATTATTTTCACAAGACTTTAAGGCTCTTACTGGCAGGTATGTTTTTCATGGCAGCCTGCACACCTGCAGAAAAGGAATTGGTTTCGCGGGTGGAAAACCTTTCGTCGGGCTGGAAAATGCAGGCGAGTGAAAAACTGGCCGGTGTGGAGGAAAGCAGTATTTCGGAAAACGGTTTTTCCGACGATGCATGGCTGCAGGCTTCGGTGCCCGGAACCGTGCTGGGAAGCATGGCCACTTACGGCGTGATTGAAGATCCTTATTTCGGGATCAACATGCAAAGCGTGGATATCGAACAGTTTAAAAAGCCCTGGTGGTTCCGTTCGGCTTTTCAGCTTTCTGCCGGCGATTTGAAAAAGCATATTTCCCTGCGTTTTAATGGAATTAATTACCGCGCCGAGCTTTGGGTGAACGGAGAAAAAGTGGCGGGTAAAGACGAGTTTGCCGGCGCTTACCGCATGTTCACTTTTGCTATTGACGAGTATGTTCAGGAAGGGGAGAACACCCTGGCATTAAAGCTTTGGCAACATGCCGATGGGGAATATTCCATTGGTTTTGTAGATTGGAATCCGCTGCCGCGCGACCGGAACATGGGCATTTTCAGGGAAGTTTTCCTGGAAGTGAACGAAGGCGTGAAAATCCGCAGCCCGTTTGTTTCATCAAAAGTAAACACGGAGAACCTGAAAGACGCTGATCTTTTTATCCAGGCTGAAATCGAAAACCAGTGGGATAAGTCCGTGGAAGGAGTGGTTCGGGTTGATTTTGGAATAGGAACGGTTGAAAAGAAAGTGCAGATCGCTGCCGGAGATACCCTGTCATGTCGGTTTACTTCGGAAGAATTTGCGCAGCTATCAGTAAAAGACGTGAAGTTTTGGTGGCCTAACGGAATGGGCGATCCCAACCTTTACAACATGACGGTTGAGTTTATTTCGGGCAACAAAGTGTTGGACAAAGTGGAAAGCCGCTACGGAATCCGCGAAATAGACAGTTACCTGAACGAAGATAAAAACCGGGTGTTTACCATCAACGGCAAATTTGTGTTGCTGAAAGGCGGCGGCTGGGTGGATGATCTGCTTTTGCAGGATACCCGCAAAAGCGTGGAGGCACAGATGAAATACATCCGCCACATGAATCTAAACAGCATTCGCTGCGAAGGTTTCTGGGGCAAAACACAAATGCTGTACGATTTGTGTGATGAGTACGGCATCCTGGTGATGGCTGGTTTTAACTGCCACTGGGAATGGGAGGAATACCTGCTAAAACCCACGCACGAAAAATACGGAGGCGCTGTTACCCCCGAAGACATTAATTTGCTGGCAGCCTACTGGAAAGACCAGATGTTGTGGCTGTGCAATCACCCGGCCATTTATGTGTGGATGCTGGGAAGCGATAAGCTCCCGATTCCGGAGCTGGAGTACAAATACATCGATCTGTTTAAAAAATACGATTCGTCACGGCCGTACATCACTTCGGCGGGCGGTGCCGGAACCGAAGACAACAACATTGTGGCCGAAGTTCCTTTGATCAGCGAGATCAGCGGCCCAACCGGTATGAAAATGTTAGGCCCTTACGCTTACACACCACCGGTTTATTGGTTCACCGATACACAACTGGGCGGCGCTTACGGTTTTAACACCGAAACGTGTCCGGGCCCCAACGTTATGCCTCTGTCTTCGCTCAAAAAAATGTTGCCCGAAGAAAGTCTCTGGCCCATCGATAAAAAATACTGGGAATACCACACCGGGCGGAATGCGTTCACCACACTCGACCGTTTCCGCAAAGCCATGGACGAGCGCTATGGACCTTCCAGCAGCGTGGAGGAATTTGCATTTAAATGCCAGGTTTCGAACTACGAGTTGATGCGGCCCATGTTCGAGGCTTTTATTGCGCACAAACCCAAAAGCACGGGTTTGGTGCAGTGGATGCTCAACTCGGCCTGGCCCGAACTGTACTGGCAGTTGTACGATACCTATCTCCAGCCCAACGGTTCTTTTTATGGCGTTCGCAAGGCCTGTAACCCGATCCATGCCATTTATCGCTACGGTTTTGAGGACATTTACCTGGCCAACGAAGATTTGAACGATGCCAATAATCTGACGGTGAAAATCGCTGCATACGATATTCACTCCAAAGAAATTTTTAGCGACGAATGGAAAGGTGACCTGGCTACCAACACCTCGAAATTTATCTACAAACTTCCGGAAATCGCTGGGCTGACTTCGGTTTGGTTTCTTCGTCTGAATGTATTCGACGAGGACGATCGGGAGGTGGATCACAGCACCTACTGGTTATCGCTGAAACAAGATGAACTGGATTACGAAGCCGCCAAAAAACTGGATTGGCCTTTCTATACTCCGCCAAAAGCTTATGCCGATTTCAAGGCACTGAATAAGCTTCCGGAAGTGAAGCTGGAATACGATTACAAGTATCAGACAGAAGGTGAAAAAGGGAACATCACTCTGACAGTGAGGAATCCGGGGGCATCAATTGCGTTCTTTACTTATTTTGATCTGGTGAATCCCGGAACCGACGATCCCATTCTGCCGGTTTATTGGAATGATAATTATGTAACTTTATTCCCGGGAGAAGAACGGGTTTACACCGCAAATTTCGATCTTGTCGATTTAAAAGGCGAAAGACTGGAATTGAAGGTGAAAGCCTGGAATGTAAAACCTAATAGAATAAATTAAAAATGGAGAAATTGAGATATGCCACTGGCATCGACCTTGGAGGAACGTTTGTAAAATATGCTTTGGTAGCTGAAAACGGAGAAATTGTAACCGAAGGGAAATTGCCGGTAGGCGGAAAAGCCAGCCGCGAAGATACCTTGGAAGCCATTAAGGCTTCCATTCAAAAAACAATCGATAAAGCCAGCGAAGAGGCTATTGAGGTAGTAGGGATAGGAATCGGTTCCCCGGGAATTGTTTGTGACGGAGTTGTGCAGGGGGGAGCCGAGAACCTGGACCGCTGGGTTGACATTGACCTGGCCGGGATTTTTGGCAAAGCTTTCAATCTGCCTGTTTTTGCCGACAACGATGCCAATGTGATGGGGCTGGGCGAAGCGACTTACGGTGCTGCCAAAGATTGCTCGGATGTGATTTTTATTACGGTCGGGACCGGTATCGGCGGGGCGATTATTGCCAACGGCGAGTTGTACGGAGGCTATAAAAACCGCGGTACGGAAATGGGGCACGTAACCATCGATCATAAGGGAATTGACTGTAATTGTGGTGGACGCGGCTGCCTCGAAGCGTATGCATCTACTTCTGCGCTGGTGCAGCAATATGCTGAAGCAGCAGGCTTGAATGCCGAAGAAGTGAACGGCCATTTGATTGTTGAAAAATACACAAACAACGAAGCAACCGCCGTAAAATGCATGCAGGAACATACGGCTTATCTCGGACACGGAATAGCCGGGTTCATCAATACGTTTGCGCCGCAAAAAGTGGTGATCGGCGGGGGAATTTCTGAAGCCGGGCAGTTTTACATCGATATGATCAAAGAATCGGCCTTCGGTTACGCAATGTCCGATTGTGCTGCAAATACCGACGTAGTGGGGGCAACCCTCGGAAACAATGCCGGTTGTCTGGGCGCAGCATCGCTGGTTTTTAAGCACGTAAATTAAACAAACATTATGCGACGAAATCATCTTATGGTCGTTCTTGTTATGTTGGTGTTTTTTGTGATTTCATTTCTCACCAACATTCTGGGGGCGCTGAATCAAAAAGTATCCGAGAGTTTTACACTTACCGAAACCATGGCGGGCCGGAATGCTGCTGATCTTTGTGACACTGGGCTATGGTATTGAGTATTTCATTCTGGGCCAAACCGCTGATCGCCAACAAAACAATCTCGTTTAAGCCGGAACATTAGCGGTAAGCAAAAATAAATACCGGGGGACTGTCGCTGACAATCCTCCGGCACTTTTCGACAGGTAACTAATCAAACAAAAACAGATATGAACAAAGAAAAATTCCATTCGAAGTGGATGTTTATTGCATTCCCTGCTTTGGCCATGATGCTGGGCTGGGGATTGCGTGGCCACATTGGTGGTGGCCCCTATGGTGCCATGATTCCCGGCGCGATGATTGCCTTGTGTGTAAGCTTATTGTTGAAAATGCCTGCCCGGGCTACTTCTTTTCTGGTTGTTTTTGGGGTAATTGGCATTGGGCTGGGGGGAGAAATGACATACGGACAAACATTGGGCTTTTTGAAAAAACCGGATACCGTTTGGTGGGGAACCGCCGGAACTACTTTAAAAGGTGCCGTTTGGGGATTGCTGGGAGGAGCCGTTTTTGCACTGGGGTTTTTCTTTCGGTCTGTTCCGCGGAAGACTCTCATCGTGGCTTTTCTGCTCCTGATACTGGGTATAATCGTCGGTTTTAAGCTGATCAACGACCCGATGTTGCTGTACTTTTCCGACCCTGTGAAACCCCGTGCCGAATCGTGGGCCGGACTGTTACTGGGCGCTGTGTTTTTGCTGGGGTATCTGAAACTGAAGATACCGGCTGAAAACTTCAAAATAATTCTCCGCTTTACGATTTGGGGAACCATCGGCGGGGCACTTGGTTTTGGCCTTGGTGGTTTTTGGCTGGTGCTCGGAAGTCATCTTCCCGATGTGATTTTTGGAAGTTGGTGGAAAGCGATGGAATTTAGTTTTGGTTTGTTGCTGGGGGCTTCGTTGGGCTATGCAGCCTGGTTAAGTCGCAACGATTTGGTTTTTGAGCGGGATAACGAGCCTTTAACGGAAGAAAGTGGTTGGGCAAAGTGGAAAGAGTTGTTCGTGGTACTGGGAACCGGTCTGCTGATTTTCTGGTTATTTCCTTCGTTAATCGAAGTAGTGGGCAAAGTAACACTCGACAACAACATGCCGGGCGGATCGATAAAAAATGAGATGATTCGACTGGTGGATAATTACTCGTTTACCGGGTTTATTTTTGTGCTTGTACTAATCCGTTTCCCCAAAGCAGCCTGGCAAATCGGAATCACCTTAACCTTCTGTCATACGGCCATCGACCTGTTTCGCGATTTTTACCCCGGAGTAAATACAGTGTCGCCTTTTACCTGGCATTTCTTCTGGGTGTTTTGCACTACTGCGCTGGTGGCCATTCTGGTGTTTTATTTCAGCCGTAAAAAGGACAACATTCGGAACCTGTTGTTGGTATTGACCTGGTCGTGTATTTTTATATCCATACTTCGGATGTACGAACATCCCCGGAATTTCGACCTGGCTGGCTTGTCCTTGTGTCAGGTGGTTTGCGGACGTTTTTTTGTCGATCTATTTTTTGTGCTTTCTGCGGTGTTGCTTAGCTGGATGATCAAGTCTGAATTCAAAGCAGAAGCAGAAAAGACATCATAGAACGGGATGTGCTGAGAGTGGCTCACATTGCATCCATCAACCTGCTTCTCCGCAAAGTGCCGCGCGATCTTCAGCAAGATTCAAAATTATGGCTAAATTGCAGATATTGAAGAAACAAACGAATGATACCGAATGGTTGAGCCGATCGAATTCTGAGCCGTTTTTGGCTTTTGGTGATTGATCTGTTTCGGAGGGTCAGGATCGGTACCGTATTTTTGTTTTCACACAAAATTGCACGAAAAAGAACACAAATGAAGAAAGTAGCAAAAATCATAGGAATAGTAGTGGCAGTTTTTCTGGCAGGATTGATTATCTGGATGTTGACCAACCTGAAAGACAGGCATCCCGGTTACTCAGCCGATCTGAAAGTGACTGGTACTTCTCCGGCCGGATTAAAAGCCGGGTTCGCCGCAGTGCCGATCACGCCTGAAGTTCCGGATCGCTGGGTGGACAAGAACGACGATGCCAAATACAAGCCGAAGGATGGAGATACTTTCATTGACGGGAACGGGAACGGTAAATTCGATCCGGTGTGGATTGCGGGTTTTAGCAACAGTAAACCCGCCAACGGAGTTCACGACGATACTTGGGCCCGCACCATGATTATTGACGACGGCATAACCCGGTTAGCAATCGTAATTATCGATGCCATTGGTTTTATGCACGACGATGTGGTAGACGTTCGTAAAATGAGACCGGCAGAAGCGGGCATTACTTACACATTGATCGCATCAACGCATACACACGAATCAGCGGATCTGCTTGGCCTGTGGGGAAAATCGCCATTGAAAAGCGGGATCAACCCCGATTACATGATGTTTGTTAAAAACCAGATCGTAAAGTCGGTGGTGGAAGCTTCAGAAAGTTTAAGACCGGCCCGCCTGGAGATTTCACAGGATCTGACCGGGGCGATTCCGCTGGTAAAAGATACACGCAAACCCGAAGTGTTTGATTCGGGGCTCCGGATGATAAAGGCTGTAGATAAAGAAAATGACCAGGTTTTGGGAAC
>JBKDZK010000622.1:0-7711 GCA_047971205.1 Draconibacterium sp. | reverse complement strand
CCTCACTTCGCTGATCACCTTACTGATTGTTCTGAAGAAATCGGGGCGAATAAAAATCCAGTTTGACCCGGCTTTTTTCAGGGTGTTTTTGAGGAAATCGTATCCGTACGCGCTCCTGATTTTGCTGATGTCGTTTTACAACCGTATCGATTCGGTGATGCTCGAACGCCTGCTGCCACACCCCATCGGGAAAGAACAGGTGGGAATTTATGCACAGGCTTTCCGTCTGCTGGACGCCGTTTCTATGTTTGGGGTTTTATTTGCCGGACTGCTGCTTCCCATTTTCTCCAAAATGCTGAAGCAAAAAGAACACGTGGGACAAATGGTGAAGCTGTCGTTTACATTGCTGATCGTTCCGGCCATTGTCATTGCAGTTTCCAGCATTTATTACAACAGCGAAATCATGAACCTGCTGTACCATGCCAACACCGAAAATTCGACAGATCTGCTGGGTATTCTAATGACCGGTTTTATTGGCATTGCAATGACCTATATTTTCGGCACCCTGCTTACTGCCAACGGCAGCATGAAACAACTCAACACCATGGCCTTTGCAGGAATGGTACTGAACATTACGCTGAACATCGTGCTCATTCCCAAATACCAGGCACACGGCTCGGCCTGGGCCAGCCTGGCAACACAACTCTTTACCGGCGGAACGCAACTAGTGCTGGCACTGGTTATATTTCGCCTAAACCCGGGGATTAAATACATTTTTCAGCTGCTGCTGTTTACCGGCCTCGTGGTGGTGCTGGGCACTCTTTCAAAGGAAATCGACAACTGGCTGCTGGGCTACGCTTTCCTGGTGGCAGCATCGGTAATTTCTGCCGTGGCGCTTAAACTTTTTAATCTGAAAAACCTTTATGAAATTATCAGATACAAATAAACATGGTCAATCCAACCATTCAGGAATTGCAGGATCCGGAACGTTTTGAATTGATTGCCGAGCTGAGTCACAAAAACATCAAATCGTTTGTGCTCGATCAGCTGGGGCAAGGAGGCCGGATAAGCATCGCATTTATGATCTACCAGTCGCTCATGATTATTCTGGGGATGTTCTTAGTGACCAGAGCCATCATCCAGGCCTTACACGATGCGCTGGAGAATCTTTACTTCACCATCGCTGCATTGCTGTTTTGTTTTACTGCACTAATACCGATTCACGAGCTTTTACACGGCCTGGCCATAAAACTATGCGGTGCGCCCACGGTGCATTACGGTGCCTACCTCCGGAAATTTATCTTTTATGCAGAAGCCGACCGCCACGTGATCAACCGAACACAATTTGCCTGGATTGCATTGACTCCCCTGTTGGTTGTAAAGCTGGTGACGCTGGTCTTGTCGCTTTTTTTCTGGCACACACCCTGGCTGTATTTTTTCCTTTTAACCATGGCCGTTCACAGCCTTTTTTGCGCCGGCGACATAGGCCTGCTCTCTGTTTTTTACCGGCACAAAAATGCGGAGATCTATACCTTTGATGTTAAGGCTGAAAAGAAAAGTTATTACTATCTGAAGAAGAAATAACCCAATCTTGATTCAGTCAAAGAAAGAAGAGTGATATTAGTCTTGAACTCTCCTTTTTTCCACCTAGTCTCAGCTCCCTTTCTAAATATCTTTTTAAGGTCTCATTTAATGTAGGGCCATATTATTTCGTCCGGGATCACGAACCGTTACAAAACAGCTTTCATCGCCGGACGAAAGTAGCGCGAGTGCTTACCCGGCGCTTTGCACCGGGTTAGTGATGTTCGACACTTTCAGTGTCAATTAAGTCAACACCCTGCAAGCGTGAAACAATAATAACCGCGGGTAAACGATTCGTCCGGCAGTTGACGGACGGAAAGTGCAACCCGGGGTATTGATCAGGACGAACAACGGGCGCAATCTCCCGACACTTCAGAGATATAAAGTTCTTTGTGCCGCACGGCAATCGCCCATTAGAAATAATTACCCAAAGAATATTTATGTCTAAAGGATGGCCTAGTGTTGAACAAAATGATTGTCCGGCAGCTGGCAGATCAGCGAGAGTTAGAGTATAACCGTATTCAGCTTTGATCTTTGAGAAACGTTCAACAATAAAAAAGGGAACCAACATGATTCCCTTCTTTCTGACGTTTTTTGAACAGTGCTAAATCGTAAATAACCAAGTTTTTAATCACTCATCAAAACTACAAAATAACTATGTTAATGAACACCTGGTTATTGTTAAACTAAATATAGCTTTGTTAAATAGTGTAGCCAACTGCAAAAATCAGTAAAGGAACGTTAATTATCAGCTGATCTTTGGGCTACTACCAGTTGAAATGCTCCTTTTCCAACGGTCTGTATGTTTTGAATTGAAAACCCATTCTATTGTGTTATTGTTGACTTGAAAAACGACCATATTTCATCGCAGCCATTAAAATCGCGGTTGGTATTGCCCACCATACTTCGGGGCAGGTACTGACGCATACCCGGCCAGGTATGCCCTCCGTTTATAACCTTAATATCGACCACTTTTAGCCGATCGTTCGCCGGATTTTCCCAAACCGTTTTCACAGCTGTACAATCGTCCTCTGTATTGTTATCTGGAAAAGCATAAACATCCGACTTTAGCGAACACCCGTTCACCGCCTTCCAGTATTTAACCGCTTCCGCATTGCTGAGCACTTCGCCCCGTTGTTGCTTTAGAACAACTACGGGCCCTCCGTTATAGGGAACCAAAGGATCGGCATCTCCTCCAATAAAAATTACCGGGACCGGATTTTCGGGATCCGTTCTTTGCTGGTCCTTGCTCATGGTGGCCGCCACCACACCGATGGCCTTAAAAACCTGCGAACGCTCAATGGCCAGGCGTTGCACCATAAACCCTCCGTTCGAAATACCACAGGCAAAGATATTTTTACGGTCAATGCTCAGTTTCCGATCCAGGTCGTCGATCATCGCATCAAAGAAACCAACGTCGTCGATCTTTAACCTGCGCGCAACCGACAAAGTATCCAGTTCGCCATCGTTCCAGCCCTTCCGGTAACCATTGGGATAAGCGGCAATAAAACCATCGCGGTCGGCCAGTTCGTTGAATCTGCGCCCCGTAAAACTCAGCATGCCCTTTGCTTTCCCACCTCCTCCGTGCAAAACAAAAACCACCGGGTAGCTTTTCTTCGCATCGTAAGTCTTTGGCAGATAAACCTGGTAAAAGCGTATCAATCCATCTACTTCGAGGTAAACTTTTTCTGTTCCGGCCTGCGCCAAACAGACCATGGGAACCATCGAAATCCATACAAACAGGAAGACTGTCTTCATGATATATCCTTTCTTAAACAAACTCGATCCGCGTTTTTTTGTTATTAACACAAACAAAAATAATATGCATAAATACAATTACCTCCTTCCGGTTATTTTTTTGGTTTTCACCGCATTCAAAACGGACAAGCCTGCTTACCTGCTTTTTGACAAAGACGGAAAAAAGGTTAAGTACGAAAAAATGCTCAAACAAATTCAGGAAGTCGATGTAGTTCTTTTTGGTGAATTGCACGACAACCCGATTTCGCACTGGCTACAGCTGGAGCTAACTAAAGATCTGTACGAACTAAAAGGCAAGAACCTAGTATTGGGTGCCGAAATGTTTGAAAGCGACAACCAGGTCATCCTGGACGAATACCTTTCGGGAAAGATCTCGCAACGAAATTTTGAGGACGAAATGAAACTGTGGCCCAACTATAAAACCGATTACAAACCCCTGGTCGAGTTTGCCAAAGACAGCGGTCTTTATTTTGTAGCCACCAATGTTCCGCGCAGGTATGCAGCTCTGGTGAATAAGAACGGTTTCGAAGGACTTGAAGAATTATCGGACGAGGCAAAAACCTTTTTGCCACCCCTTCCTCCTGCTTACGATTCAACGCTGAATTTCAGTTTAAGCGCTTAGCGGTTTGGAACCGCTTAGCGCATTCAGGGAACACAACAACTTATTCGCTATCGTGTAAATCCGTAATTCAGTTCCAATATTTGAATAAAATTTTCCCTAAACACACGAACTACTACTTCCGGTAAAAATTCATCTCCTCCAGATACTCCCATGTTTTTGGGGGCAGGAAATGCCGCACATCTTTCCCGTCATGAATGGCGCGACGGATAAAAGAAGAAGAGATTTCCATCAGCGGGGCTTCGCCGGCTACCGCAATGTTTTTGTGTTCCTGCACTTTTGACGCATCAAACCCGGGGCGCGGATAAACAATGATGCCGTAGTTTTCTACAATGCTCTCAAAGTTTTTCCATTTATGAAAGTTCTCAAGGTTGTCGGAGCCCATCAGAATTACAAAGTCGTAATTCGGGTGCTGATCTTTTAAATAAGCCAGGGTATCCACCGTGTAGCTGGGTTTGGGCAGGTTAAACTCGATGCTGGAGGCCCGCAAACGGTCGTCGCCTTCCACGGCGCGGTGCACCATTTCGAGGCGCTGGTAATCGTCCAGCAGATTGTTCTTCTTTTTGTGCGGACTTTGTGGCGAAACCACAAACCATAACTGATCGATTCCGGTAAACTCAACCATGTAATTTGCAATGGCCAGATGCCCGATGTGAATCGGATTATAGGAGCCAAAATACAATCCCACTTTTAAGCGGAGATTGGTTTTTGGTGCAAGTATGTCGGTCACAAGGTGGCTCATAAATTTTTAAGTTTCCAACGTCGAATGTTCGTAAATCAATCCTCAAATTTACTGTATTATTTGGGAGTTGGAAATTGACTAATCTACATTCAATATCGTTTAACTAAAAACTAAATGAAACAAACGGAAGATAATGCACCCTTCGACTCCGCTCAGGGTGACTGTCAGACTGAGCGAAGTCGAAGTCTATAATCGCTAACTAAACGACATTGATTCTGCATTGGACACTTGATAACCTTGTCTGAGATAGCGATTTTCCAACAAAAGACCCTTCTTCCAAAAGATGCTGAATCGAGTTCAGCATGACATCAAAAAGTTAATTCGCCAGGAAATCCCCAACCACCTCTTCCACCTCCACACAGGCTTTCTCGAGTTGGTCGTTTACGATCACCACATCAAACTGGGGAGCGAAACTTAGTTCATGTTCTGCTTTTGCAATTCGCATGACAATCTTCTCTTCGGTTTCGGTTGAACGAGTGGTTAAACGATTACGTAACTCCTCCACCGACGGAGGCTGTACAAACACCGCCAGCGCCTCATCTCCGTAGTATTTTTTGATGTTTAATCCGCCCACTACATCCACATCAAAAATCACGTTTCGTCCTTCTTCGCGAATGCGTTCCACTTCGCTTTTGAGTGTTCCGTAAAAAATACCGGCATACACTTCTTCCCACTCCAGAAAATCGTTTTTCGCTATTTTTTCCTTGAACTCCGGTTCCGCAAGAAAATAATAATCCTTGCCATGGGTTTCGGTAGTGCGCGGCGCACGCGAAGTGGCCGAAACCGAAAACTCAAGGTTAAATCCCTTCCCGAGTAAATGACGTACAATGGTGGTTTTCCCGGCTCCCGACGGAGCAGAAAATATAATAAGCTTTCCTTTCATCTTCTTGAGCTATGAGCCACAAGCATTAAGCTGCGAGCTGTTTCCTATCTTGAAATTCACTGAACTTTGAACTCTGAACTCTAAACTTTGAACTACAACACATTCAGCAACTGTTCCTTCACTCTTTCCAGGTGATCTTTCATGTGAACCACAATGCGCTGAATGTTGCTGTCGTTGGCTTTTGACCCGATGGTGTTGATCTCGCGGCCAATTTCCTGTGAAATAAAGCCCAGCTTTTTCCCCGACGACTCTTTCAGTCCGGCCGTTTCGTAAAAATAATTACAGTGGTTATGCAAGCGCACCTTTTCTTCGTTGATATCCAGTTTTTCGAGGTAAAAGATCAGCTCCTGTTCAAAACGGTCCTGATCCAGGTTCCCATTCATTTTCAGGCTTTCCAGGTTATCTTTTAGCCTTCTTTTTACGGCTTCGATCCGCTGTTTTTCAAAAGGCTCAATATCCTTCAGCAACTGGTGAATGCTTTTTACATTTCCGAGAATATCGGCTTCCAGCGCCAATCCTTCCTTGTTCCGGAAAGAATCGATATCATCCAGCGCTTTTCTAATATTTGCTTCGATGATTTCCCATTCCTCCTCGTCAAGCGACTCGTATTCGGTTTTTACCACGTCGGGCAAACGCATGGCAGCATGCAGGGTTCGATGATCGGTTGCAACGCCTAATTCGGCGCCAATATCCTTGAGTTGAAGAAAATAGCCCTTTAGAATTTGCTCGTTGATCTTCGAATTACTTTCGTCTCCCAGGTTTTCCACATAAATGTTGAAATCCACTTTTCCGCGAACCAGTTTGTCCGAA
Source organism: Draconibacterium sp. (assembly GCA_047971205.1). GTDB lineage: Bacteria > Bacteroidota > Bacteroidia > Bacteroidales > Prolixibacteraceae > Draconibacterium. Next base: position 1,378 of record JBKDZK010000622.1, on the reverse strand, counting down.
ATTATTTTACGAATTTCTATGTCTTTTTCGCGGTAAAGAACGGGAGTCCGGGTATTGATATCGATTTGTTTGCTATTCAGCGACTTTATCTCAATGGTTATTTTCTTGTTGTTTACCTCAAATTCGGCCTTCCCAAAGCCGGTCATCGATTTTATCATATATAAAATTTTTATTCAAATTTAGTATAAAGTCTGTAATATTGAGCGAAGTACAGAATGCCCGATGCTACATTCCCGATATTGGATGCTGGATTAAAGCATTATTCCATTCTTGAATTCTTGAATTAACTCAATCCATCAGTCCATCAATCCTTCTGCCTCAGGTAATAACCCCGGAACCAATCAGTTCATCACCGTCGTACCAGGCTGCAAACTGCCCCGAAGTAATACCGCGTTGCTCGTTTTCGAATAAAAACCAGGCGCCGTCTTCGCGCAAATGAATGCTTCCTTTTTCCAGGGGTTGGCGGTAACGGATGCGGATATCATAATCGCGCTTCTCGCCCACCTTCATTTTCAAATCGGTTCTGATCCAGTGCATATGTTCGTTGGCAATAAACAATCCTTTCCGGTGTAACCCGGGATGATCCTGGCCTTCGCCCACATACACGATATTGCGTTTTACATCGATACCAATCACAAACAGCGGTTCTTTGTGCCCGCCAATGTTCAGGCCTTTCCGCTGTCCGATGGTATAAAAATGAGCGCCTTCGTGCTCCCCTATCACTTGTCCGTTCCAGGGTTTATACGGGAACGGAAAACACAACTTTCGGTAATTTTCTTCTGTTATCTCCAGCTGCTTTTTCTTTTCCATGAAAGCCGCCGGAATTTCAATCACGTTACCGGTTTTGGGTTCGAGCTGTTGCTGCAGAAAAGTAGGAAGATCCACTTTCCCCACAAAACAGATTCCCTGTGAATCTTTACGTTCGGCAGTCGGAAGATTTTGCTCGCGGGCAATTTCGCGCACCTCGGGTTTTAACAGCTCCCCGATCGGAAACATCGCTTTCGACAGCTGTTCCTGGTTCAACTGGCACAAAAAATAACTCTGATCTTTGCTCGGATCTTTCCCCGCCAGCAACTGATGAATGGTTTCGCCGTTCACCTCTACTTCGCTTTTCCGGCAATAATGCCCGGTAGCTACATAATCGGCATCAAATTTCATGGCTTCTTCCAGGAAGGTATCAAACTTGATTTCCCGGTTGCACAGCACATCCGGATTGGGTGTGCGGCCTGCCTGGTATTCGGCAAACATATAATCCACCACCCGCTTTTTGTAGTCCTTGCTTAAATCAACAATATGAAACGGAATATCCAGTTTCCTGGCCACCATTTTGGCAATCAGCGAATCTTCTTCCCAGGTACACGAGCTGGTAAGCACACCT
>JBKDZK010000621.1:0-10662 GCA_047971205.1 Draconibacterium sp. | reverse complement strand
AAGATTAGAAGTAAAACCGATGTAATAGCTTCCGTCTTGCTCGCTTTGCAATATGTAAACAAAATAGGCCATCAGAAACAAAAAAACAGCTCTTGCTCTGAACTGCTTTTTGCGGTGCGGACGGGACTCGAACCCGCGACCCCCGGCGTGACAGGCCGATATTCTAACCAACTGAACTACCGCACCATTTTTAATCCTATTCTTTAAAGAACTACCCTTGTCAAAGGTGTTGCAAATATATACTTTCTTTTTTTTCCGGCAATACAAAATAATATTTTTTTGAAATTTCTCACAAACAACTGACCAACAACACATTAGATACCAAAATCATTTCACCTGCACCACATTCTCCACATCCAGTTGCTTTTCTCCGCTCCAACGATAGGCCGTTAATATGCCACTACCGGTAACGCAGGAGTCTACACAGCAGATATTCGGCTTTACCACAATCGGGCCTCTACCCCTGCAATAATGTCCAAAGAACACAATGGGCGCATCATTCGGATATGGCTCATTTTCAGGAATTATCTGCACCGGAACGGTATAATCAGGCAAGGTATATTTGCTTTCAAACGACAGGTTACGAAAGGTCATTCCTACAGTTTCTTCCCACCAACGCATCCTGAATGAACGCGGAGCAACTCCCTTATTGTTTACCACGTGCAAATCGGAAGGCATCTTTAACAAAATTCCCTTTGTCAGCAACCAAACGCTTTTGGTGATGTCATCGTCGGCTTTTTTATGAATGGTGCGGAAGATTTTCTTCCTGATCCTCCCCTCTTCATAAACCGAAGCTGCTATTGCCACAGCCTCATCCGACCAGCAGGCATGCACTATTCTGATGTCACCAAAGTCGAGAAACAATGGCAAAGTACGCATCCAGTTTAAATTGTCTTTCCACTCCGCCTCCCTTGGAGAACCAAACTCTTTAATGGTTTTGATCAAGGCAGGGTAATACCTGTTGGGCCTTTTAACAAATAATGAATCGTGGTTGTCTGTCAGGTGATAAATAATGGCATTGATCTCGTGGTTTCCAAGAATGGCAAAAGCATTTCCGCTTTCAACCATCGATCGTATAATCTTAATGGTTTTGCGTATTTCGGTACCACGATTGATAAAATCGCCTACAAAAATGGCTTTCCGGCCGGGATGAGAGAAACTGCCGTTTGTTTTTTCGTACCCCATTTTCAGCAGCAACTTTTTGAGTAAAGCTGCCTGTCCGTGAACATCTCCGATAATATCGTACATATTACTTCAGTATAGAAAGGCGAATTTAAAAAAAAGTAGCTGTCTGCCTTAAGCAAACAGCTACTTTCCCAATTAATTTAGCACTTAATTTCTACCAGAAATAGGCATAGAAAATAAGAATGATACAAATAATAACAATCGAATTTATTACGTCCCAATGATTATACGAACTTCTTGTTTCGGCCCTTTGCGCTGCTGTTGCCGATCCCATAGTAAGCCCAACAATGGAATGAGGATCCTTGGGTTTGGTAAAATAACTAATAATAACCATTGAAATAATTACCAGGAAGAACAGGTAAATTTCGTAATGAAGCCAGTTGTGCGACAAGATCAGTTTATAAACAAACGATGTTTCTTCAATCGATCCGGAAAAGATATTCAGTCCCAGTCGAAGCATTCCGAGCGTAAACCCGATAATCAATCCCCACAAGCCGGCTGCCGGTGTTGTCTTTTTGGAGAGTACTCCGAGCAGGAAAACAGCCGCAATCCCCGGTGCCAGTAACGACTGAACATCCTGCAGGTATTCATACAGCACTTTCCCGATTCCCTTCATCACAGGAATCCAAAGAATTCCAAGCATTACAATTACAACCGTGGCAATTCGTCCCACCAACACATAGTGTTTTTCCGATGCTTCGGGTTTGTATTTCTTATAAAAATCGATTGTAAACAACATCGCCGATGAATTAAACAAAGAAGCCAGCGAACTCATCAAAGCGGCCAAAATTCCCCCGATAACAATCCCTTTAAATCCAATGGGCAGCAATTCGGTTACGAGCGTAGAAAATGCTGCATCGTTTGACGACAGGGTAATCATACCTTTTTGATTTAAAGCATAGGCAATCATTCCGGGTATCAGGAAAATAAAAACAGGCGTAAGTTTCAGATAGGCACCAAAAATGGCTCCGCGTCGGGCCTGTTTCATGTCGCGGCCTGACAACACGCGTTGTACAATAAACTGGTCGGTACACCAGTACCAGAAGCCAATAATTGCGGATCCCAGTATAACTCCCGTCCACGGAAAATCCGGATCGTTGTGCGAGCGCATCAGGCTGGTCATTTCATCGCCGTGAACGGTTACATTGGCACGTGCAATCTCCATTAATTCATTCCACCCTCCTACTTTAATAAGCCCTAAAACCAGGATGGCAATGGAGCCGATCAATAAAATAGGGGTTTGAAGCACCGATGTATAGAGCACGGCTTTCATTCCACCAAATGTGGTATACAGCCCGGTTAGCAACACAAGCCCGATAGCGCTTATCCAGAAGAAATCAATATTATAGCCAAAGAAAGTGACATAGTCGATATTAAAAACATCTTTAAAAACCACCCCTCCCGCGTAAACTGTTACGGCAACTTTAGTGAGTACATAACTTACAATGGAAATAATGGAAAGAAAAGATCTTGCCTGCGGATTATAACGTCGTTCCAGGAATTCGGGCATGGTAAACACTTTGCTTCGGGCATAAAACGGAACAAACAACCATCCCAGCATCAAAATCATCCAGCCATGCATTTCCCAGTGGGCCATTGCCATGCCGCTCTCAGCACCTGCACCGGCCAAACCAACGAGGTGCTCAGAACCAATGTTTGACGCAAAAATTGAAGCGCCAATGGCAATCCATGTAGCATCTCTACCGGCCAGAAAATAGTCGGAAGTATCTTTTTCTTTTTGCAGAAGAACCCATACAATAATACCGATTAGCCCCAGAAAAAAAAGGCCCAGAATAATCCAGTCGAGAGTGCTCATACTTTCACGTTTATGATTTGAATTTAGTTTTATTAAGCGTAAAAATAACTTTTATTTCTTAAAACAAAACATCGTTTTTATAAATAATCATCAATAACCATCTCCCTAAAACGGTAATTTTCACTCATCTAAAAACCCCACAAACGGCTAGCTCCGGAAATAAAAAAAGCCATTCTGTCATAGGACAAAATGGCTCATCGGATAATTCCGAATTGATCGAACTAATCTTTTACAAGATCAGTTTTATATTTTCTTAGATAACCAAGTCTTCAGCTCTGCGGCTAACTTTACTACCGATTAACGCGTAATACAGCAAGTAAGCCAAACCAATAAAGATTACCCAGTAACTTGGGATATAACCGGCAATGTCGGCTACTTTACCCTGGATAGCAGGAAGGATTCCTCCACCACAAACCAGTACCATAAAAATACCCGAAGCAGCTGCAGTATATTTACCCAAACCTTCAACAGCCAGGTTAAAGATACTTCCCCACATAATAGAAGTAGAAAGACCTACCAAAACAATGAACATTGCGTTGATCGGAACTTCAGCTAATCCGAAAGAAAGTGCACCAGCAGCCGATCTTTGGAATACAGGCAATGAAACTTCAATAGAAGTGGGCGCCAATAGTGCACCAAAAATGAAAATCAAGCCTACAAAAGAAGTAACACCCAACATGATTTTACTTGACACTTTGCTACCAACAGAAGCACCAACCAAACGGCCGGCTAACATTAACATCCAGTATGTACCGGCCACAAAACCAGCAGTTGTTTTACCAACCGGGCTGTCAGAAAGCCACAGGTTTAAAACACCGGGAGTACCAACTTCAACACCTACGTATACAAAAATGGCAACGGCACCTAAAACAAAATGACGGAATTTCAATGCACCGCTCATTAAATCACCCAGTTTTTCAGCTCCTTGTTCAGCATGAGGTTCTGGAATACGAACAGCCATCAATACAAAGAAAATCACTGCAAAAACTCCCATTGCACTGTACATCAGCGGGAATACGTCAGTAATCTGAGCTTTGGCTGCTTCACCAATCAGGATACCTACAAAAGTAGGAGTGAAAGTAGCCATTACTGAGTTGAATGATCCACCCACCTGAATAAGCTGGTTTCCTTTGTTACCGCCACCGCCTAATGTATTCAACATTGGGTTTACAACAATATTCAATAAACACATTGAAAAGCCTGCTACAAAAGCACCCAAAAGATATACAGTGAAAGCAGAAGACTGGCTGGCATACCCTGAAAGGTATTGAATGCCGATACCAATAAAACCTACGGCAATAGCGATTAGGGCAGTTTTCTTATAGCCAACACGTTGCAACAGAATACCACCGGGAATCCCCATTACAGCATAGGCAATAAAGTTTGCCATGTTTCCTAATAATCCCTGAAAATTGGTCGCACCAAATTGGTCTTTTAATACAATACCCATTGGCGCTGCCAAATTCGTTACGAATGCGATCATACCGAAAAGCAGGATCATCATAAAAATCGGCAATGCATAATTTTGCTTTTTAGTCTCCATAATAAATGAAATTGATTTAAGTAGTTATAGATTCTTATTATATACTTGAATTTTAGATTGAAAATATCCAGGAGAATAAACCAACGCAGCATAATAACAAAACGCCTTCACTGTTTGCAGGAAATACATTGGGTAAGGTTGGTCTTGTAAATCGAAAGTCATGTAAAATATGCTTTAGTCAATTCAGGTCGAAAAACAACCTCGATAATCCTCAAAAGGAATCGAAATCGTCTTTCGCCCCCAAAGTTAAAATAACATTCGAATCATCGCGCTTTTCGACTGTTTTTTTTCACGTCATTGTAGCACTACTATTGACTTTTAACCACCCTCTGTATTTTCGACTGCAACAAAACCAACTTCGTCGGCTACTCCGGCTAATTCTCCTTTAGTTTTCAATAAAACACCTTAAAGGTCAAGTTTTACCGATCCTTTTGAACGAATAAACAGCTTGTGGCAAGCATCTTCTCCGTAAACATGTTCCAGCGTTTTTACATATTGATCCAGTTTGTTTTGCGGAACAAATGCCTGGATAGTACCACCAAAACCACCTCCATGAACACGCCAAGCGCCCGATCCTTTAAGAATCATTTCGCTTAAAGCCAGTGCCAAAGAAACGACCTGTTCGTCTTTGTGTACTACGTCAAAAATATTCTGGTTGTACATGTATGAACTGTAGCCCGATTCAACCACCATTTTCATGAACGACTGAAAATCATTGTTTTCGAGTGCCGCAACCTGATCCACCACACGTTGGTTATCTCCCTGAAAGTGGTAAGCACGCAAAAGAGCACGGTCACCCGTTTTCTTACGGATCTCAGGCATCTTTTCAACAATCTGCTCCAGCGTAACTTCTCTCAACACTTTGGCTCCCAGCTCTGCTGCCACCGATTTCATTTCGGTTGGAAGCGAAGCATACTCAGCCTGCGAAGCCGGATCGTCGTGGCCACCGCCCACATCGGTAATTACCAGAGCAAATCCGGTTGAAACAAAATCAAAATCAACTTCTTTTACTATTGGGTTGGCCGGATCTTCAAAATCGATGGTAATTAAACCACCTACCGAACATGCAGTTTGGTCCATCAAACCACAAGGTTTTCCGAAGTAATTATTTTCTGACCACTGGCCGATGATTGCATTCTCCACTGCCGACATTTTCCCGTCGTTAAACAGCTCGTTGATGATGGCACCGATTAAAACTTCGAACGAAGCCGAAGAACTAAGTCCGGAACCTTTTGGAACACGGCCTTCAATACAAGCATCGAAACCACCAATTGAATAGCCATTCTCTTTCATTTTGGCACAAATACCTTTTACCAGTGCGCCAGAGGTATAGAACTTTGATTCGTCGATGCTTAAATCAGAAAGATCTACCTGAAATTCGGGATAACCTGCCGATTTGATACGAATGGTATCACTTCCGTTTGCCGCAGCCACCGCAATGTTATCAAGGTTTACCGCTCCGGCCAAAACCCGTCCGTAATTGTGGTCGGTATGATTACCTCCGATTTCGGTACGACCGGGCGAACTAAACAAAGTCAGATCTTCCGTTCCGTATGTTTTAACAAATTCATTCATCAAGGCCGCATATCTGTCGGCTTGTTCTTTCAATACCTTGGAATCGATTCCGTACAGTTCCTTAAATACAGGATTATTTCCTCCGTTGATCTTTTCCAATAATGTGCTAATGTTTGCCATAATTTTTTTGTTAATTATCCTTATTGATTTTCTTTTTCTCTCCATTCAATTCCCTCTTATCCAACTTATAAACTGTGCCTGACTATCAGTTTCGCCGGATTACGAACCTGTCCGGTTCTCTTTGTCAGTACCATCTGTGCCAGGGTCTTTCCCATTTCATTAAAATCAGTAGAGATCGTAGTAATTCCTCCTGCCACCACTTCTTTCAGCGTTGTATCGTTAAACGAAACAATCCCAAACCGTTTTCCCAGTTTATATTTATATTTCTTGGCCATTTTTACCATTTCCACCACGTCGCGGTCCGAAATCAAAAAATAGGCTTCGTACATAGATGGGTTTACACCTGTCAACGATTTAATTACTTCGTGTTCAATGTTCCGTTCGTTACAGTATTTCACAAAGCCGGCAACGCGCTCCACCGGTTCTTTTCCTCCCGGATTCACAAAAATCAGCTTCCGGTACTTTCTCAGTAAAGCGCTACCCTCCACCATGGAATCGTACAAATCCTGCTCAAAATCCTGGTAAACCACGGGGTAATTTTTCAAGTCCTTTTTTAAGCGGTCAAGAATGTAAACTTTGTCTGCCGGGAGCTTTGAAATAAGATGACTTATGTTGTCGAATGTAGCCGGCATAATAATGTAGGAAGTATAATTTCCGATACATTCTGCGATCAGGTTTTTAAAAACCTTGTAATTAAAATGATGGAAATATACTTCTACGGTGGCCCGTCCTTTCAGCGTATTAAACAAAGAATTATAAAGGTCTTCCTTAAACGCATTTAATTCATCAAAAAGAACAAATACCTTTTCTTCAATCTGCACCTCCGTGGTGGCCACATAATACCCCTTTCCCGGTTGACTGCGGATAATCCCTTTGGCCTTTAACTCGTTGAAAGCGACCAAAACCGTATCGCGGCTCAGGTTAAAATCGGCGCATATTTCATTGATTGAAGGAACTTTATCTCCCTTTTTGATTAAACGCTTCTCAATGGCCTGGTATATAGAATCAATAATCTGCCGGTATTTCGGCCGTGACGAACGGGAATCGATTCGAATAATACGTTTGCTAGCCATTGGTTATAATTATGAAATGCAAAAATAGAAGTTTTTCTGTATAAAAACATGCTTTAAAACACTACCAGTACCTACCAGTTAAAAAACTTTTTTTTTGCAAATTTGTCAATTAACATTTCGATCAATACAAAACGAATATATTTATTCCGGTTAAAACCTTATAAATGATGAAGATTACAACAACTAAATTTGGGAACCTGAACGATGGAACCGAAGTGCTTCTTTTTACGCTTGAAAATAATTCAATTACCATTAAAATAACCAACTATGGTGGCATAATTACCTCCATAGACATGCCCAACAGAAACGGTAGTATCGAAAATATTGTTTGCGGATTCGACGATCTTGAAACATATTTGAGCGATGAATATCTGAGCAGCTACCCTTATTTTGGAGCCATTATTGGAAGATGCGGTAACCGAATTGCAAAAGGGCATCTTGAAATTGAAGGGACAACCTATGACCTGGCTGTCAACAATGGCCCCAACCATTTACACGGAGGAGCGGTTGGTTTTGACCGCCGGCTTTTTGACGCCGAAGTAATCGATGAAAAATCGCAGGTAGGCGTAAAGCTCACCTATTTAAGCCCCGATGGTGAAGAAAATTATCCGGGCAATCTGAAAGTGACCTGCATTTACACCCTAAACGAACAAAACGAACTGGGTATTCAGTATTATGCTGAAACCGATAAAACCACCGTGGTAAACTTAACCAACCATACTTATTTTAATCTTACCGGTTTTAAAGAAAACATATTGAACCACGAATTGGAGCTCACTGCTACAACTATGACTGAAATGATTGAGCAGATTCCCACCGGAAAGATTGTACCGGTGGTTGGAACTGCCTTTGATTTCAACACTCCCAAAAAGCTGAACGCAGCCGGCCTTGAAATGGGCTATGACGATAATTTTGTGTTTGACGATCAGGATGGAGAACTAAATTACATTGGCTGCTTAAGCGAAAACAACAGTTTTAGAAAAGTGGAAATTTACACTACACAGCCCGGCATGCAGCTTTACACCGGTTATTGGAATCCGGAATTAACCATTAAGGGGAAAAAGAAATTCGGTAGTTTTTCAGGAGTTGCGCTGGAAACCCAACATTATCCTGATTCGGTTCATCATTCCAGATTTCCTACGGTGTTACTCAAGCCCGGAGAACTTTACGACGAAAAGACAGTTTATAAATTTATCACTGAATAAGAAATGCCCGAAAGGGCATTTTTCTTTTATACCCTTTTATGGAAAGACATTTTTTCTATTTTTGACTTCCGTGAACTAAAAACTGTCCAACGTTATGAAGACCATCATTGAGCTTTTTGAGACTGCTGTCGCTAATTATCCCGATAATATTTACCTGTGGGAAAAGAAAAACGGCAAATATGAAGGAACCACTTACAAAGAAACCCACGATAAAGTTTTGGATCTGGCTGCCGGGCTGATTCAGATGGGCTTTCAAAAAGGCGACCGCGCTGCCTTGCTGGCCGATGGCCGTAACGACTGGATCATCAGTGAACTTGGAATATTGTATGCAGGTGGAATTAATGTTCCGCTTTCCGTTCGTTTGCAGGAAAATGAACTTACTTTCCGATTGAAACACAGTGGAAGCAAGTATATTTTTGTTTCAAAGCAACACCAAATCAAAGTAGAAGATATTCGCAACGAGCTTCCTGATCTTCAAAAGATTGTTTACCTGGATGGAAAAGAAAATCAGGGAGAACAGGAAATTGATTACAGTGAGATAATGAGTGCCGGGACAAAATTCAGAAAAGAAAACCCGCAACAGGTAGAAGCCATCTGGAAAGGCATTCAGCCCGACGATGTGGCCAATATTTCCTATACTTCGGGAACTACTGCTGATCCGAAAGGCATTATGCTTTCTCACCTGAATTATGCGGCAAATGTGGTGCAATCGAGCTCCTTGCTCGACCTGAAACAAGACTGGATCACACTGGCTATTTTGCCCTGGGACCATGCCTTTGCACACACCACCTGCCTGTATGTTTTTATGTACAAAGGAGCCAGCATTGCCTCGGTGGAAGTAGGAAACACGCCGCTTGAAACCCTGAAAAACATTCCAAAAAATATTCAGGAAATAAAACCGACGCTAATGATGAGCGTTCCGGCATATTCTAAAACTTTCAGAAAAAACATTGAAGCCGGTATTCGCAAAAAAGGAGAAGGACTGTTTAAACTGTACAACTTTGCGCTAAAAGTTGCCTATGCCCATAACGGATACGGCAACAACCGCGGCAAAGGATTCCGGTTCTTTTTAAAACCGCTTTACTGGATTTTCGATCAAATTCTGTTCTCAAAAATCAAAGATGGGTTTGGCGGAAACATGAAATTCTTTATCGGTGGAGGCGCCCTTCTGGACGTTGAATTACAGAAGTACTTTTATGCCATCGGGATGCCTATTTGCCAGGGATATGGACTTACTGAAGCTGCCCCGGTAATTTCATCGAACATTCCGAAGGATGTAAAATTCGGGTCGTCAGGGAAGCTGGTTAAAAACCTGGAGCTAAAAATTGTGGATGATGAAGGCGTTGAACTTCCCATTGGACAAAAAGGCGAAATTTGCGTGAAAGGCGACAACGTTATGCTTGGCTATTGGAACAATCCTACCGCTACCGCCGAGGCCTTAAAAAATGGCTGGTTGCATACCGGAGACATGGGATACATGGGAAAAGATAATTTCCTATATGTTCTTGGTCGGTTTAAAAGTCTTCTGATCAGTAACGATGGCGAAAAATACAGCCCTGAGGGAATCGAAGAATCTATTGTTGACCAGTCGCCCTACATTCAGCAGGTTATGCTGTACAACAACCAAAATCCTTACACTGTTGGAATGGTTGTGCCCGACATTGAAGCCATCAACCGTGAGTTAAAAAACCGCAACATCGAAAAAGGAACTCCGGAGGGGAATAAAGAAGTGATTCAAATTATTCAAAATGAACTAAACGAATATAAAAAAGGCGGCAAGTACGAAGGCATGTTCCCCGAACGTTGGTTGCCGGCCACTGTTGCCATTCTTCCGTATGCATTTACGGCCGATAACAAAATGCTGAATGCCACCATGAAAATGGTACGCGGACAAGTGGTTGAACAATTCGCCAAAGAACTGGATTTCCTTTATACACCGGCATCGAAAAACATTGAAAACGAAATAAATATTGCCGCTGTTGAGCAGTGGTACAACTAATCCTTTTTGAATTCAGGTATTGTTCTTAATATACTCATTACAAATAGGAAGCCGAAAAATCGGGTTTAATAATGTGAAAATTATCAGCGAGCATATTTTCTAATTTATGGCCTACCCAACGTTTCTGGTCAAAGAAATCGATAACT
>JBKDZK010000620.1:0-3103 GCA_047971205.1 Draconibacterium sp. | reverse complement strand
TAAAGTTCCAGCCTATTTTTCTTGAAAAAATATGGGGGGGACAACGCATGCGCAGCACCCTGAACAAAAATTTTGGCGATTTGCCCAATTGTGGCGAGAGTTGGGAACTTTCGGGAGTAGAAGGCCACGTTTCAACCGTAAGCAATGGTTTTTTGGCCGGGAACGACCTGAACGAGCTGGTGGAAATTTATATGGGCGAGCTGGTGGGCGACAAGGTTTATGAAAAATTTGGCAACGAGTTTCCGTTGCTGGTGAAATTTATTGATGCCTCTGATGATTTGTCGATACAGGTACACCCCAACGACAAGCTATCGAAAGAGCGGCACAATGCCTACGGGAAAACAGAAATGTGGTATGTGGCAGGTGCCGAAGAAGGTGCCTTGATAAATTCGGGCTTTAACCAGGAGGTGAGCAGGGAAAAATACCTGAAATACCTCAATTCCGGGCGCTTAACAGAATTGTTGCATTACGACGAGGTAAATACCGGCGATGTGTTTTTTATCCCGGCAGGCCGCGTGCATGCCATCTGTAAAGGTTGTTTGGTTGCCGAAATACAGCAAACCTCAGACGTTACTTACCGTATTTTCGATTACGGCCGCAAAGATGCCCAGGGAAACGATCGCGAACTGCACACCGACCTGGCCTTGGATGCCATAGATTATTCGTATGCCAGCCAATACAAAACACCCTACACGGCAGTACTTAACGAATCGGTACCCCTGGTCAGCTGCCCGTATTTTACTACCAACATGCTGGATTTTAACCAGGAACTGGAGAAAGACTATTGCCAATTGGATTCTTTTGTGATTTATATGGCCCTCGAGGGGAGTTTCGAACTACAGACCGGGAACACGAACGAAAGCATCAGGATGGGAGAAACCGTTTTGTTGCCGGCAAGTATCGAATCGGTACAGTTGAAGCCACATAACAAAAAGGTAAGGGCACTGGAAGTATTTATTAAATAATAAAAAGAGGCTGACATCTTTTTAAACAGCCTCTTTTTATTTCTTCTTTTCGATTTACGTCCCTGTCCGGAAAATCCCATTGATTATCTAAACAGATCGGCGTTTCAAATGCTTCCCCACATCTGTTCAGAATGGCGGGTAACCGGGGTTCTGCTCCAGGTTCGGATTAGTTTGCCATGCATCCTGTGAGATGGGAAATAGCTTAAGGTGTGCTCCTGTAGCCCGTTCGCAGTTGGAAGCAGCCCACATTCCTTCTTCAAACTCATCGAAACGGATATCATCCTGTCTCGACCATCCTTCCCATGCCAATTCGAGCCTTCGCTCCAAAAGTATTTCAGAAAGTACTACCGTAGTGTAATTATGGGTATCGGTACCATAACTCCGTTGGCGTACATTGTTTACCAGTTCTGCAGCATCCGTGCCGCTTCCACCGGAACGGAGCAATGCTTCGGCTTTCATCAGGTACACATCTGCCAGGCGGAAAATATGAAAGTCGTTTTCCATCGCATCTACCAGATCCTGGGCATAAGGCCATTTCAGACAACGCGCCCCATCGTGCTGGTTGACAGCGCCCCACGGCGTACCATCATATTCAGTACCGGGAAGCATGGTGACGGCTACGGTATGGTCCAGTTCAAAGCCGTGATCGGTAAGAATGATTTGCCCTGTACTCCGGTCGTATTGCTTACCGATAAGGAATGAACCTTCGTAGCGGGTATCTTCGGGATCGAAAAGTCCCACATATTCGGGTTGGGCACAAATGCCGTTCCATGCGGAAAAATTACCCCCCAGCGACAGTTGGTCTTTATAATGTAGTGTACGTCTCATCAGATTATTCTCGTTCTCGGTATCGGTTTTCGAGAAGGCCACAGCAAAAATGGCTTCACGCGAATTATGGTTATCCAATGCAAAGTTGCTCTTCCACACTGGTTCGAGGATATAATCCATCGCTAACACCCGGTCGCAATAATCAATCACATCTTCGTAGGCATTGCCGGTATAGGTTACACCCCATGCCTCCGCGTTAAGCAGCATCTTGGCAAGCAGGGTGTAAGCGGCACCTTCCGTAAACCTTCCATACGAAGTGGCATCCGGACAATCGGGAGCGATTTCCCGCAACTCTGCCAAGAGCCAGTCGAACACTTGCTGCCGGGTACTGTTTGCCGGTAATTCTTTATCATTATAGTCGTTTACCAGCGGTACATTGCCAAAATAATCAAGCATGGTAAAATACCAGAAAGCCCTCACACCACGCACTTCTGCGCTTCTCTCTCTTTGGGTCTCGTCAGAGACTACATCGGTCTGTTCTATAATGGAAATGGTGGCATTACATTTTCCAATACTATTGGAGGCATTACTCCATCCTGTTTTCACCTGGCTGGTTTGTGCCGTCCAGGTGTGCATATAAAGTTCGCGGTATTGTCCGCCATCGTACCAGTCACCCCCGAGGCGGGTGGGTGTTACGGCCATTGACCCGGTGCATTCCGAGAGATAGAGGTAATTGCTTGGCCAATAGGTTCTCAACGAGTTGTACACATCGCCGATGATAGCATTAAGTTGCTGTTCGGTTTCCGGAAATTCTCCGGCAAGTTGGTCGTACATCCCAATAAACGAGAAATTTAATTTCCCGGTTGGAGCAACGTCTATTGAATATTTACCGTCAATATCTGTAATTACTCCCCGTGTACTTCCAACCACAATAACGGTAACGCCGGGCAATGGCGACCCGCTCGCGTCGGATACAACTCCTTTTACTGAAATTGCTTGTTGGTAGGATATGAGATTTTGAGGTGATTGCTCTATGGCTACTTGTTTGCGAATAACCACGGTGTGGTCGGTAACATTGTACTCAAAGCCAAGAGGTGCAATGTATTTTTTGAGGAATAGCTCCATTGTTATCTGCGATTCAAGCACATCAATTTCTCCTGCTTCGTCAAACAAATCGGAAGGATAAAAGAAGCGAAACTCGCTTTGTCGGTCTATTGCTTCTAAAATCTCATCAATATTGCCCTTTGTTTTAGTTAACCTAAGTATTTCGGTTTGCGAATACACGCTTGAGAAGCCTTGCATTACAAAAAGAAATACAAATAATACTGTAATTTTCATACGTAACAAACCGCTTCCCCGTAAAAGGAAAG
>JBKDZK010000619.1:0-2632 GCA_047971205.1 Draconibacterium sp. | reverse complement strand
AAATTTTTCTTTTACAAAAAATTGGTAAAGAATCGCATTCGTGGAAAAAAACGGAAGTGAGGTTACCGTACAAATCAGGTTATGGAGGTGCCGTTTCAACTCCATATGGGTTGCTGTGTTTTGGAGGAAATACACAAAGCAATGTGATTTCGGAAAGCTGGTTTATTGATTTTATCCCGTCAACAGAAAACGTTGAAATAAAAGCCGGGCCAAAGCTCCCGGTACCATTAACCAATTTTGCTTTTGCAAAAGTAAATAATACCATCTTTGTGGCCGGGGGAATCTCCGAAATCGGAAAAGCCTCAAAAAAAATATTTCTCTCACTCGATATTTCAGCACTGAACCCTTCTGACTGGAAGTGGAAAATACTACCGGTATGGGAAGGGCAACCTCGTGCTTTTGCTGTTGCTGCAGCTCAAAGTAACGGTGTAACCAACTGTTTTTACCTTTTCTCTGGGAGGAATATACAGGAAAATAATAAAACTGAGGTTCTTTATGATGCGCATGTTTACAATCCTGCGCTAAACAAGTGGTCGGTCATTTCTGAGGGGCAGAACAAAGAATTCCCAGTGATGGCAGGAACAGCGTTCCCTGTCGGAGCAAGTACCATTGCCTTTGCTTCGGGAGCAAATGGGAATCTCATGAAAAAGCAAATGACTATCGAACAACACATTGCAAACCTTAAAGCCCTTCACAACAAAAATGAAATTGTAAAAACGGACATAGAACTGGCACAAAAAGAATTAACGGATCACCTGGAGAAACACCCCGGATTTGGGAACAAGATCATAGGATTCAATACGTTAACCAACAAAACATACGATATTGACACACTTCCGGGAACCGAACAAGTAACAACAACCGCAGTTCAGTGGGGAGACAGTTTCATCATTCCATCCGGTGAAATTCGTCCGGGAGTACGCACTCCTACGCTCTTGAAAATAGACATAGTTAAAGATGCTAGACATTTGGGCACTCTGGACGTTATCGTAATTGGACTTTATTTTATGGTACTCTCATGGATGGGGTATTTCTTTTCAAAACGACAAAAAGATACCAACGACTATTTTAAAGGTGGCGGACGTATTCCCTGGTGGGCTGCCGGATTGAGCATTTTTGGCACAGCCCTTAGCGCCATTACTTTTATGGCAATCCCTGCAAAAACATTTGCTACCGACTGGTCTTACTTCACACTCAATATGACCATCTTTTTAGTGGCACCTGTTATCATTCTTTTGTTTATACCCTTTTTCAGAAAATTAAATGTTACCACTGCATATGAATATTTGGAAAATCGCTTCAATCTAACCATTCGTCTCATTGGAAGTCTTTCCTTTATTATTTATCAAATTGGCAGAATGGGAGTCGTTCTGTTTCTTCCATCGATTGCGTTAAACGTAGTTACAGGCATCGACATATTTCTGTGCATTACACTGATGGGTGTTGTCGCACTTGCTTATACCATGCTTGGCGGCATAGAGGCGGTTATCTGGACAGATGTAATGCAAGTGATCGTTCTACTCGGTGGAGCCATTTTGTCACTGGTGTTAATTGTTACGAAGATTGATGGTGGCCTTACGTCCATTGTTGATATTGCTGCGCATAATCACAAATTTAATGTACTTGATTTAAGCTTCTCATTAAAACAGCCTACAGTGTGGGTCATGTTGCTGGGAGGCATTTTTGCCAATATCACTACCTATGGAACAGACCAAACGATGGTACAGCGCTACTTAACAACCAAAACGCAAAAAGAAGCCAACCAAAGCGTTTGGACCAATGCCATTTTAACAATACCCGCTACTATTATTTTCTTTTTTGTAGGAACGGCTCTCTTTGTCTTTTATAAAGCTTTTCCCACTGAGCTAAATCCAACGTTCCAAAACAACGATGCCATTTTCCCATGGTATATCGCATCTCAACTCCCGGCCGGCATTTCCGGATTACTAATTGCAGGAATTTTTGCCGCTGCAATGAGCAGTCTAAGCAGCAGCATGAACTCTGCCGCTACAGCCTATTCTACCGACATTCACTTCCGGTTTGGCTGGAGTAAAAATACAAATCCACTAAAACTGGCACGAATCGCCACGTTTGCCGTGGGTGTTTCAGGAACACTGTTTGCATTTATGATGGCCACCATGAACATTCAATCACTTTGGGATGAATTTCAGAAAGTACTGGGGTTGATAATTGGCAGTCTTGGCGGAGTATTCCTTTTGGGAATTTTATCGAAAAAAGCAAACTCGAAAGGAGTCCTTATAGGAATAATCATAAGCATTATCACCCAAATATTTGTCGCGACATTTCAACCTATTCACCTTATAGCTTATTCTGCGACAGGAGTTATATCGTGTTTTGCTGCGGGATGGTTAGCAAGCTTCTTTTGGAGAGATTAGGTATTATTTGTAAAATACAGTCCCATTTAACATTCCATTGTTTCTTAACCAATAGAATATAGAGGCGAACGGCGTAAAACAAACAAGGCCGTTCGTTATAATGACGTTCGACCTTTTAAGTGGGCGATGACGGATTCGAACCGCCGACCCTCTGGGTGTAAACCAGATGCTCTGAACCAACTGAGCTAATCGCCCTAAAAATGTTTTCTTGTTTCTGAACGCGCCCCCTTTTTCAG
>JBKDZK010000618.1:0-7291 GCA_047971205.1 Draconibacterium sp. | reverse complement strand
AAAGGGCTCGGCATTACAGACCTTTACCGGAGCCAAAAAGATGCTATTTGGATGGATAAACTTAATGGGGGGGCTATTATTGACCATGAAGTTGGTGGTGGCAAGACCCTGATTATGTGCGTAAGTGCCTACGAAAAAAAACGGTTAGGGCTGGTAAACAAACCTGTTATTACAGCCCTGAAAGCCAATGTACACGAGATTGCCCAAACGTTCTGTACGGCTTATCCCAATGCTAAGGTACTGTATCCGGGCAAACAGGATTTTACGCCTGACAAACGGTTGCGGATTTTCAACGAAATGAAAAACAACAACTGGGATGCCATCATCCTTACGCATGAACAGTTCGGAATGATCCCCCAATCACCGGAAATACAACAAAGAATACTACAGTCGGAACTTGATAGCGTAGAAGAAAACCTGGAAATATTACGTTCCCAGGGAAAAGAGATTTCCCGGGCAATGGAAAAAGGGTTAATAAAACGGAAGCTCAACCTTGAAGCTAAACTGAATAATATCACTTACCAGATTGAAAACCGAAAAGATAACACGGTAGATTTCAAAATGATGGGAATAGACCATCTTTATGTAGATGAATCACATAAATTCAAAAATCTTATGTTCAATACACGGCATGACCGTGTTGCCGGACTGGGAAATGCCAGCGGTTCGCAGCGGGCGCTTAATATGCTTTTTGCCTTGCGGACTATCCAGGAGCGGACCGGAAAAGATTTGGGGGCAACTTTTCTTTCCGGTACAACCATATCCAATTCTTTAACGGAGCTGTACCTGTTATTCAAGTATCTCCGTCCGAATGAACTGGAAAGACAGGGCATTAACACCTTTGACGCATGGGCGGCAATTTTTGCTAAAAAATCGGTAGACTATGAATTCTCGGTAACAAACGAAATCGTCCAGAAAGAGCGTTTCCGGTATTTTATTAAAGTCCCGGAATTGGCAGCTTTTTATGCCGAGATTACCGACTACCGTTCGGTGGAAGATATTGGTATTGACCGGCCTTCAAAAAACGAAATCCTGCACAATATCCCGCCCACCCCGGATCAACAGGAATTTATTCAAAAATTGGTCGAATTTGCCAAAACAGGTAATGCTGAGCTTTTAGGGCGTGCGCCTTTATCCCAAAGTGAAGAAAAGGCAAAAATGTTGATTGCGACGGATTATGCCCGTAAAATGTCGCTGGACATGCGCCTGATTGATTTGGTTAAATATGATGACCATATAGATAACAAAGCATCCCATGTCGCGAAAATGGTATCCGGCTATTACAAAAAATATGACAGGCATAAAGCCACGCAGTTTATTTTTTCTGACCTCGGTACCTACAAGCCCGGCGAGTGGAACCCGTGTTCCGAAATAAAGTGTAAGCTGGTAGATGATTATGGTATGCCCGCCAGCGAAATCCGTTTTATCCAGGAAGCCAAAACGGATAAAGCCCGGAAAACCATAATCAGGGATATGAATGACGGTAAGGTCCGTGTCCTGTTTGGTTCCACTGAAATGTTGGGCACAGGGGTAAACGCACAGAAAAAATGTGTGGCCATTCATCACCTGGACGCCCCCTGGCGTCCATCTGATTTGGAGCAGCGCGACGGACGGGGTATCCGTAAAGGCAATGAAATTGCGAAGCTATATGCAGATAACAAGGTGGACGTAATCATTTATGCTGTTGAAAAGTCATTGGATGCGTACAAGTTCGGACTATTGCACAACAAGCAGCTTTTTATCCGCCAGTTAAAAAACAATTCGCTGGGAAGCCGGACTATAGATGAAGGCAGTATGGATGAAAAAGGGGGTATGAATTTCAGTGAATACGTTGCCATTCTTTCCGGCAATACGGAACTGCTGGAAAAAGCGAGACTGGAAAAGAAAATTGTTTCTCTTGAATCCGAACGACAAGCATTCATACGTGGGAAATCGTTATCCCGCTATAAATTGGAAAATATCATAGCAGATGTGGAAAAGAACAATGGCTACATTAACCGTATCTCTAAAGATATAGAAGCGTTTAAAATGCGTGTACAATATACACACGACCGTGCTACCCGCCTGAACCCGGTACTGCTGAATGGGTTGCAGGGCAGTAATCCCAAAGAGGTTGGTTTAAAACTGAATGAACTCGCAGAAAAGGCCCGTACTTACGGAGCTTATGAGCAGATTGGCTCGCTTTACGGCTTTAGCTTACTTGTGAAATCCGAAACAACGCAGAAAAATGGAACGGATTTGGTCAAAAACCGCTTTTTCGTAAAAGGGGAAGGAGGGGTATTTTATAACTACAACCGTGGTTCTATGGCAACTGACCCGAAAACAGCTGCACAGAATTTCCTGAATGCACTTGATATGATGCCTAAGTTGCTGGAAAAATACCAGGTAAATAATGAAAAGCTAAAAAGGGATATTCCTGTGCTCAGGGAAGTAGTTGAAGGGTCATGGCGAAAAGAACCTGTATTGAAAGCTTTGAAGGACGAATTGGCAAAATTGGATCGTAAAATACAACTCTCTTTAAACTCAGGCAGGCAGGCCGAAGAACCTGGAAAAAAGTCGATAGCAATCTTTCTGAAAACGGTCAGATCCAATCCCAGGGGAAAACAGGAATGTTCAGAAGGCAAAATGAATCAGAACCGGATATTTCACAGGGTTTCAAAAAAGTAAAGATAACAGGTGGACAGCAGGTAGCTGAGGTAAATATTGTCAATACCCAAAATGAAAAAAAAGACCCTCTAAAAGGGGTTAGATTATGAATTCAAGCACTATATTAATTTCATATTTGACAAAAAGCCCCCAATAAATTTAATAGCATCCCTTCGTGAATTCAAAAAAATAATAATTATACTTTTTTTTTAAAATTAAATAAAAACACATATTACACACATATATAGACCATTACATTAGAAATATCCTAATTAAAAAGTTAATAAATTTACCGTATGGACGGTATAATTATTAATCTTTAAATTTTATTTAAAATGAATGAATTTTTTAACAATCAAATCATTAGCGAATTAAGAACTTTAATAAACAAAAGAAAACTGTGTCAAAATGAATTATTGGATATGAATATCAAAATCAAAAAAAAATTTTTAATACAATAGATGCCAATAGCGATTTTTTATATAACTACCGGTATGTAATGCACCTCCAAAATGAAATAATTTACCAAAAAGAAGTCGGCATTAATAAAAAGGATAAACTATCATCAAATGAAAGCCCCTTACTTGCCTTTTTTGACAATATCATATCTTTCTTGTGTATAGAAGCCAGGCATATTAAACTTTGTTTGAAATTAACCAACAATACAAAGGGAAGCCCTACTGAAATATCAGTGGAGAATCAACTTCAGTGGACGGCTCAAAAAATTGATTTAGTAGAACTCATTTATGCCCTTTATTATTCAAACTCTTTTAATCACGGCAATGTGGAAATTAAAGATATTATCGAATCATTTGAGCAATTCTTTGGCATTAGCCTGGGAAAATATTATCGAACATATTTTGATGTTACCCGGAGAAAAAAAATAAGGGCAAAGTTTGTTCAGGAACTTCTGACTTTGTTGGAAGAGAAATTTTTCGAGCTGGATGGTAAATAAATCACCATATGTAAAAATTATCTTCACTTTTAAATTTATTAAGGGTAATGCTAACCGTCCACATTACCCTTATCTCTTTTTTATCATTCCTTGGTGCTTATCAGGATTCATTTCATGTAGGTTTCCGTTTAATAATTAGTCAGACCGGCGGGATATTCTTGCCTCACAGGGCAAGGTTTTCGATAAAGCCCGATACATTCATTCTTTTACCACCCAACTTACGGACAATTTCATGCAGCTTGTCCCATACCTCCCGACAGACAGACAACAACTGGTTGTTTGAATAAAAGTACAAATCCTGTATTGAAGCCACTCCCAGCCAAACCGAAGCCACTTGCTGCCACCTGATTTTAAATCCATTGCAGTGCATTTAATCCTGCTTTATTTTGTGGAAAATAGGTGAAGGTATCACCGCACAAAGAGGAAGAAGAGTCACAGGATACAACCGGAAACGGCAAACGGGTTTATTCTTTGGAAGTGCTTACCCGGTATCCCAATTTTGAGCTTGAATGAATAACAACTTATAAAAATAATAGCAATGGAAATCGTCAATATCGATGCAAAAACATTTGAAAGGATGCTCTCGAAGTTTGAGAGTTTCACTGAACGTATAGAACAGCTTTACCGCCTGCATGGTACCCGCTATATAAGTGAATGGCTGGACAACCAGGATGTATGCCTGCTACTGAAAATATCCCCGAGGACTTTGCAAACACTCAGGGACAACGGGACACTTGCATTTTCACGGATTAACCACAAAATCTACTACAAACCGGAAGATGTGGAAAAGATAGTCCCTGTGGTGGAAGACAAACGCAAACAGGCTGCTTATAAAGGAAAACAGGTATGAGTGCAAATGGAGAATGCCCGACAAATGCCAACTTCCCGCCTTCATGGCCGGGGGCCTGGGAAAGCGTAAACGGCAACCCCGATGTCTACATCTTCCGGGGATATGATGGCAGTTATTATCTGCTTGCTTACAGCTATGACAAGGAATCCAGACGTGGAAGTTTCTCCTGCTATGAGATTGGAGCGGATGAAGAAGGCTATTCTATCCGCATGGGTATGAAATGCTGTCGGTTGGAACCGGAAGAAAAACCTTATGGCTTACATATCACCAGCTGGGGCAGTTATATGAAAAACTGAGAAAATATGCATGATAATCAATAATCAAAAAACAAAAAATTATGAGTAACCAGTTAATTACACCGGAAAACGATGAAAGGGTAAAATCATTTTTCCTTTCACTGGAGCGACTTTCCCGGCTGATGGAGCATTTGTTTGCATCCCGGAAGCCGAAGCTGAACGGGGAAAGCTTCTATACGGACGATGAATTATCAAAAAAATTAAAAATCAGCCGAAGGAGTTTGCAAGACTACCGCAACGAAGGACGAATTCCTTATATTAAATTGGGAGGGAAAATACTTTACCGGGCTTCCGATATTGAGAAAATGTTGGAAGACGGATACCGGCAGGGGTTTAGGGGGTGATTGTAAAGATAAAATCATTTACATTAGTGACGGGTTAGCATATAACTCAAAAGATTATAATACAGGGACAATCCAGATAGTTATACTGAGCCAATAACTTCAGGATATCTCAACGATGGAGAGAAGTCCGTACCACAAGGGAAAAGAAGTGAAGAAATATTCACTCATAATGTATAGTTAAAAAAACAGCCCGGTCGTTAACAATGCGACCGGGCTGTTTAGCCTGTTTTTTTTAATACTAATTTACTACTTCGTCCAAAGCTTTACCTGCCTTAAATTTAGCCACTTTTTTAGCCGCAATTTGTATCTCTTTACCCGTTTGAGGATTACGTCCGGTACGGGCTGAGCGTTCAGAAACAGAAAATGTTCCAAAGCCAATTAATTGGATACTCTCGCCTTTTGCCATAGCATCTTTTACTGTATCAACAAAAGCGTTAACCGCTTTATCTGCATCGGCTTTGGTCAAGCCTGCTTTTTCAGCCATTGCTGAAACCAATTCTTGTTTATTCATAATCGTTAATTATTTAAAGCACCCAAAATAAGAAAAATTTGCTTTTAACCAATTTATCGTTTCAGACATAAGAAACAGATACCTTCATTCAAAAGTTATTCACTTCCAACAAAAAATAACTTTTGTGTACTAATGAAGTTTCAGGCCAATCCTCATTTTAGACAAAAAAAACAGCAGGTCTTTTAGTTTTGTGCCCTGCCGTTATTCACTCTATACAAGAGCCAATTAATGGATTGAAATCAATTTGTTTCCTGCTTTTGTTTTGCGTTCTTCTCGTTCTTCTTCCTTCGTTCCATCAACTTGTCCATATCTTTTGATATTTTCTGTTCCGTGATTTGTGCATAGCCCTGTGTGGTAGATATATTGGAATGCCCCATCATTTTGGCTATACTTTCAATGGAAAGCCCGGAAGAAATCGCCAAAGTCCCAAAGCTGTGGCGGCTTTGATGGTACGAGAGATTCTCCTTCAACCCCATTAATTTCCCAATCTGGTTTATATCGTACCAAATCATATCCCGGACAGGCAGCGGAAATACAGGCTGGCTGTGGTCTGTGGTATTATAAAGCGAAAGTATCTCTTCTGCAATCGGATGCAGGGGAATAAAAGCTTCCACTTTTGTTTTTACACGTTGCTTATGGATATAAAGCCGCCCTGCTGCTGTTTTTCCGATGTGGTGCGGGTATAACCGGTGCATATCGACATAGGCAAGCCCTGTCAGTGAAGAAAAGATAAATGCCCTGCGGACCAGTTCCAGGCGCGGGTCACTCATCGGGGTTTCCATCATCTGCTTTAAATCCTGCCTGCTGATATAACGGTGCCTGGCCGGTTCTTTCTTTTCGTACTTTACATCTTCAATCGGGTTGCTCCTTAACACTTCGCTGTCAATGGCAATGTAGATAAGCCGGTTGAGCCAGGTCATACATTTATTAATATATCCCGGTTTACGGTCATGTGCCGTTTTCATATAAGTTTTGAATGATTCACCAAACTCTGCGGTAATATCTGCAAAAGCAATGTCTTCCATTTTCCGTGAACGTAGAAATTCCTGTAAGTTTAGCTGCGAAAGTTTGGACTGCCTATAGGTTGTTGTTGAATTTATCTCAATTGAACGTACCCGCAGGCGTTCTGTTTCCACTTTGCCTGCTTCAAGCAGGGATGTGGGAATGAAATTTACCCCGGTAACCGTATTTTTCAAAAGTTCACTGCTGACTACGCCCTGTTCTTCCAGGATGTGTTCATAGGTATGTTCTACACGGCTGCGGAACGCTGAAAGCCTGTTGTTTTCCCTTTCCGTTTTTATTATGCCTTTTTTTGCATTCCACTCTTTGGGTTGGCAATAGATGCCTGTTGTAAGTACCGCCTGTTTCCCGTCGATACTGATACGGCACACAACGGCGGTTGTTCCGTCGGCCTTCACTTTATTACGGTTGATATAGAATAATATTCTGAATGTACTTCGCATAATGATATATTGTTTTATGTGGTTATTTTACATTTTACAGGATGAGTTTTAAGTCACGGGTTGCTTCTATTAGCTTGTCCATATCGTCGAATAGTTTTTTCGGGGTAACACGGGCATAAATTTGTGTGGTCTGGATATTGCTGTGCCCCAGCATCCGGCTGATGGTTTCTATCGGGACACCTTCTTCGAGCGTAATTAAACTGGCAAAGCTGTGCCTCCCGGCATG
>JBKDZK010000617.1:0-1744 GCA_047971205.1 Draconibacterium sp. | reverse complement strand
TATTTTTTTCTTTTTCAAGTCAAAATTTTCAGGCATAGCCGTAGCTACGGTTTAAAATTTTGGTGTAGAAAAAGGAAAAAAGAACGAGTGAAAAAACCGAAAAGTTATTTGTTTTGGGTATTTTCACCACAAAAACAGCATGCATAAATACTGGATAGCAGGTATCTTTTTTGTGTGTATTGCGTTTGTTGCCGCGGCACAGGAAAGATATCAGGGAGTTTGGTTTGATGAAATTTTAACCGAAACAGCTACCTATGCAACCAAAGACGGAGAGAGCCTGGACCTGGATATTTACCTGCCACAGGGAGATGCTGAAACGGAGCGGCCTACGGTTATTTTTGTACATGGTGGTGGCTTTAGCGGCGGAACCCGGAATGGGCAGATGATTGTGGATTTTTGTACACAGGTGGCCAGCCGTGGTTATGTGGTGGCTTCTATTTCGTACCGCCTTACCCGGAAAGGAAAACCCGGCGGTTTTGGCTGTGAATGCCCTGCCAATGAAAAACTGAATACCATCAACGCAGCGGTGGAGGATCTTCAGGATGCTACCTTCTTTTTAATTGAAAACAGGGAGCAGTTTGGGATCGACCCGCAGAAAATAATCCTTGCCGGGAGCAGCGCCGGAGCCGAAACGGCATTGGTAGCAGCCTATCAGCCTCCCTATTGTTACGGGCTTGAATCGGGGCCGGTATCGTTTGCCGGAGTTATCGGAATGGCCGGTGCCATTGTTGATACAGCTGCCGTTTACGACGAGTCGGCAGTGCCCTCGCTCTTGTTTCACGGAACCGACGACAACCTGGTGCCTTATGCTTCAGCGCCTCACCACTATTGTGCGGAAGATGCGCCCGGCTACCTTGTTTTGCACGGATCACACACCATTGCGCAAAAGCTCGATAAGCTGGGAGTACCTTACTGGCTGCATACTTCGTGCGGTGCTGCACATGAAATCGCGAATAAACCCATGACGGATTACGTAAATGAAATTGTGGATTTCTGCTATCGTTTTGTTGTTAAAGGCCAAAAGGAATTCAGACACACGATTATTGAGGGAGCTCAAAAAGATACTAAGTACGAGCAGTTTAATTTTTGTGAAGAATAGGTTTTAAAACGAACATGAAAGGCAATTCATAGCGGAGAATAATGATCCGTCAGATGAAGGATGTCGGGTATTCCGGGGATTGATACATAATTTATGTTCAAAAAACATTTGATCGAGAAATAAAATTTTAACTAAAATAGATTCAGGTGAAAAAGATTTTCGCGTTCCTTTTATTCGTATTTCCATTTACATTATTTGCACAGGAAATGAACATCATGAGTTTCAATATTCGTTTAAACACTCCGGCTGACGGCGAAAATGCCTGGCCCAACCGGATTACCATGGTAAATGGCCTGCTAAGGTTTTACGATGCTGATATTTTTGGTTTGCAGGAGGCTTTTTACGGGCAGATTACGGACATTGAGAACGGTTTACCCGGGTTTGAATGGATAGGTGTTGGACGTGACGATGGCGAAAAGGAAGGCGAGTTTTCTCCTATCTTTTTTAACAAAGCCAAATTTATTCTTTTGGAGAATGGACATTTCTGGCTTTCCCAAAATTGTGATAAGCCAGTCTTGGGTTTGGATGTAGCCTGCAACCGTGTTGTTACCTGGGGGAAATTTCAATCAAAGTTAACGGGGTAGAAATTCTTTGTTTTTAATACTCATTTTGATCATTTCGGAGTGGAAGCACGTAAAAACTCTG
>JBKDZK010000616.1:0-11145 GCA_047971205.1 Draconibacterium sp. | reverse complement strand
TTGGAACCACTTCTTCCCGACAATCCAAAGAACTGGCAGAACACGCACAGAACACGGGAGCATTTGCAATTGGAACAATGGGACCGGTCTTTTTAAAACCAACAAACATGGAAGAATTGGTTGATTTTTGTGCAGAGATAGCAAGTGGAGCCCCTAATCTGCCTTTTTACTATTACCACATACCTTCAGTTTCCGGCGTAACCTTATCGATGTATGAATTCCTGAAAAAAGGAAATAAAAGAATCCCTAACCTCGCCGGAATAAAATTCACTCATAACGATTTCATGGAAATGCAGCAGTGTATCAATCTTGACAACGGCAAATGGGATATTCTGAGTGGTTACGACGAAATGCTTTTGGCCGGATTATCATTTGGAGCCAAAGGCGCTGTTGGCAGTACTTTTAACTTTATGGCACCACTTTACAATCAAATAATAACCGATTTTAATAACGGAAACATTGAAGCGGCCAGAATCAAGCAGAACGAGACAGTTGAAGTAGTAAAAATTCTGCTTAAGTACAATGGAGCTATTGTTGCCGGAAAAACACTAATGAACAACTTGGGAATAAACTGCGGGAAGTGTCGTGTTCCACTAAAAAACATCAACGAAAATGAGCATAAAAATTATATAGAAGAGCTGCAAAAGAAAGGCTTTCTCAATTGAAAGACCTTACAAAATAGTCCATTCTAGTTAAAAGGTTCTGTGTTACAGCCACAGAACCTTCAAATACACTAACTCAATTAATTGAATTAATTTTTTAACAATGTAAATCTATGAAAAAAAAAGAACCTAGACTTAAAAGGAATAAAGCTTCAGCACGCTTTATAAACATTTGTTATTACTGGAGTTTACTAATTTTTCTCCTCTTTTTTTCAGCCAACGCAATCGGGCAAAATACCAAGATTGTCACAGGAACGGTTATTGACTCAAAAGGGCTTCCCTTGCCCGGAGCAACCGTGATTGAACAAGGCACAACAAATGGCACTGTTACAAATACCGATGGAGCCTACAGCATAACTGTGGCCGAAAATGCAATACTGACTTTCTCTTTTGTTGGGATGAAACCTCAAACAATAGGAACAGAAGGTCGCAATAAAATAAATATCCAACTGGAAGAGTCCGCAATTGGACTTGATGAAGTAGTAGCTATTGGTTACGGCACACAATCAAGAGCAACGGTCACAAGCTCTGTCTCCAAAATCGATGCCGAGGACATAAAAAAATCCGGAGAAATCAACCCGATTAATGCCCTTCAGGGAAAAGCCTCGGGAGTTGAAGTCCGTATAACCAATGGACAACCAGGCGCTTCAGGGAAAGTAATAATCAGAGGAGGTACCTCAACCAATCCAGATAACGACGGACCTCTTTACATTGTAGACGGTGTTATACGCCCCATTAATGATTTAAACAGTGAAGACATTGAAACGCTTCAGGTTTTAAAAGACGCTGCAGCGACAGCAATTTATGGAGCACGGGGTGCAAATGGAATCATTATCATAACAACCAAATCGGGCAAACGCGGAAGTAAAGGGCAAATAAACGTGAAATATTCGACCGAGGTTCAAACGATTGCCAAATCCTATCCATTCACAAATGCAGAAGGATACATTTGGGCCAGCAGGAAAGCAGCCGCTTTAGGGCTCGATGATGTTAACTCCGCAGCACGCCTTTCTGACGGTGCTTACCCTTTCTCAACCAACAACATTAGTAATACACAACATGGTGGCGGTTTTATGAACTCAAAACACACCGTCGAATTTCTGGATGACCTGATAAATGCCGAAGGTCAGAATCTGGTTAGCGACTTACTTGACAATCAGGGGTATCAGATCATGACTGATCCTGTTACCGGGAAAAGGATCATTTTTAAAGATAGCAACTATGATGATGTTATGTTTCAAACTGCTGTAAGTAACAACTACAATATAAGTTTTACAGGTGGAAATGAGAAAGCCAGCATCTATACAAGTCTTGGATATTCTGATCAGGAAGGAATCGTACGGGGAACCTTTTATGAGCGTTTAAGCTTTTTACTAAATGCGTCATACCAGATAAAAGACAATCTTGATGTTGAAGCGAGCGCAAACTACCAATATGTAAATTACAACGATCCTAGGGGCTATAACGAGACCATCAATCGATCTTCAAGATTGCCGCATACGGTACGAATGTATTACCCCGATGGAACACCTGCTATAGGAGAAAGCGCAAGTTCTCCCCGAAATATCCTTCATGAGCTTTATTACGAAAATATCGAGTCTAAAAGATACAAAACTACTTTCAGACTTGGCCTGGACTGGGAGCTTGTTAAAGGGCTTCACTTTCAGCCTTCTGCTTCTATATTTGTGGTCGATTATGTCTACAACTACTTTGAGAAGTACCACGAATTCGACAAAAAAAGAAATATGTCGTCCTACCATAATCAGGACAGAAGATACATGCTCGACGCCATTTTAACCTATGTAAAAACTTTCTCAAAAAACCACAACCTAAACACAATGGTTGGCTCCAACCTTTCGGACTTCCATCAATTTAATATTTCTGGTAGTGGAGCCAATGCTCCTACAGACTACATCCCAACACTAAATGCCTCAAATACTGAAGATGAAAGAGTCTCTACCGCTATAGGAGACGACCGTTTGGTATCGTTCTTCGGAAGAATTAATTACGACTATAAAAAGAAGTATATTTTGGGAATTAGTGGTCGTCTAGACGGTTCTTCCAAATTTTCTGAAGCCCACAAATGGGGGTTTTTCCCTGCCTTTACAGCGGGATGGAATGTGCACAACGAAGATTTTTGGAATTCAAATCTAATCTCAAAACTTAAAATTCGCACCAGCTGGGGAGAAGCAGGCAATAATGTACTTTCTATTTCCGACACACAGGGAGCCTACTCTTCTGGATACAATTACAGCTGGAATCCGGGAATCCTGAACACTACTCTTGCCAATAACTCACTGGTTTGGGAAACCACCCGCTCTATTGATGCAGGGTTTGACGCCGGATTCCTCAACGATAGGGTCACTCTTTATGCTGATTATTACAATAAACTGACAAAAGACCGCCTTGTTTCTATCCCCCTGGCGCGAGAATCAGGCTTTAACAGTATTGTTGCCAACTATGGTTCTGTAAGAAATCAGGGAGTAGAATTCGAACTGGGTGTTGATGCCATAAAGAAGGCAAATCTTACCTGGAATATAGCGGCTAATTTTAGTTTCAACAGATTGGTTGTGGTTGATCTTCCGGACAATGGAAAAGAAAAGAACCGTATAAATGGTGGTCAAATATTCGATAAAGCTACAGGGGAATACATTATGGTTGGAGGACTTGCAGAAGGAGACCGTATCGGAGGAATCTGGGCTTTTAACATGATTGGAGTATATGCGACCAATGAAGAAGCCGCCAAAGCTCCATACGATACTAAAGTTTCAGGCTACTGGCTTAACAAACCCGCCGGAGAGCAAAAAGTAGCCGGTGATGCAATTTGGGAAGATGTAGATTCAAATGGAATTATTGACGATCGTGACATGGTTTTCATGGGATGGGAAGCTCCGGATAAAGTAGGTGGCATTACCAACACCCTCCAATGGAAAGGACTTACCGCCAGGTTTGTAATGGACTATGCACTTGGGCACGTTATTTCCAACGGATGGAGAGCCCGGGCTAACGGAAATGCCAGAAACCGTGTAATGACAATTACAGATGTATTAAGTGATGAAATGTGGTGGGAAGAAGGAGATCAGGCCTCCATTCCTCGTTATAGTGCTGCTTCTGACTGGGATAATGGTAAACGAAACCATGTCCGGAGTACATCCTATAGCGGAGTTGGACCAAGACACAATTCCTCATATCCTAACTCTTTGTATATAAGAAAGGGTGACTATCTGGCTTTCAGAGAGTTTTCCATTACATACAACCTTCCCTCTGCCATCTCGAAAAAAATGAGTATGGATAATATTCAAGTAAATGCCGGAGCCTACAACATTGGCTATTTAACCAAGTTTGACGGCCTCTCTCCTGAACGTTACGATGGAGGAGAAAGAGGAGAATATCCACGACCAAGACAGTTCAAATTCGGTATTAACTTAACCTTTTAACAGTAAACACTATGAATCATACATACAAATCAATAATAGTAATTGTGTCGGTTTTGTTAACACTATCGGCATGTGATAACTTTTTAGATGTAAAACCGGTATCGAGTATAACTTCCTCAAGTTTCTGGAATGGTCCTGAAGATTGTGAGGCTTATTTAGTCGGGATTTACAATTCGGTACGTGCACGCTTAAATACCGAGTTTTACGGAGAAGACAGAGGTGACTCTTTTGAACCCGGACAAATTGGTCCCGTTTCCGAAGCATGGGCACAGTCGTTAAGCGCATCGAATGCTCCCTCCTGGCAAAGTTTCTATAATACAATCTACCACTTAAACAGACTCTTTAGTGAAACCCAGGGAATTGAATTTCCAAACCAGGATAACAAAAACCGCATTCTGGCAGAAGCCCATGCCCTTAGAGCCCTTATATATTTTCAAATGGCAAAAATATGGGGCGATATCCCACTCGTAACCACTCCGACTGAAAACGCCGGTGTTGAATTAGTTGGAAGATCGGGCGTAAACGATGTCTTTAATTTTATTAATCAGGAAATTGATCAAGCTCTTTTGCTTTTCCCAGAGAACGGCTATCTGGACAAAAACCGAATGTCGAAACCTGCAACCTATGCACTGCAAGCCGACGTAAAAATGTGGACCGGGAAAGTGCTAGGCGGAGGAGAAACAGATTTCACAGCCGCTTTAGCGGCCATTCAGCAAGTGGAAGCTTCGGGAGTGAGTCTTTTAAACGACTTCAAATCTATATTTCAAAGCACGAATAAGAAAAATAACGAAATCATTTTTGCAATATTTTTTGAATACCAGGAACATAACGAACACTATGCCAAACGATTGTCCTCGTGGGGAATAAATGTTACCAGTGCAGTAAACTACAGTGATCTCCCGGTTACTGAGCGTAATAATGCCAGACATGTCTACGGGCCAAGTCCGGAATTAAAAGCGGCTTTTGCAGAACACAACACGGACATAAGAAAAGATGTATCAATGATCGATGCCGTACTCGCGAATGGAGATATATTACTCACCAGCCAAAATAAATTCAGAGGTACGGTATTCGACGACAGGTATTTTGATGACGATTTGATTGTCTATCGTTTTGCCGACATTATTTTACTTAAAGCCGAAGCACTTGCGACCCTAAACCGACTAACAGAGGCTAGCACTGAGCTGGATCGCATTAAACTACGGGCACAAGTTCCAGCGTACTCCGGTCCTGAAGATAAAATCGCAATTGAAAAAGAAATACTTAATGAACGATGGAAAGAACTTTTTCTGGAATTAAAACGATACCCAGACTTAATGCGTTTTCACTATGGCGGAACAATAAATATCTACCAACAAGTGCCCAACCTCAACAGTAAAGAAGGTTCTCCGCTTTATTTTCCGGTAGAACAATCAGTAATGGACAACAACCCTCTGATTAACCAAACGGATGGGTATTAGCTTAAATGAATTATCAGGTCAGACCGGAACCAGCATTGACAATAAAAATTAAGAAAAATGAAAAAAATAATATTATCTATCTTTTCACTTACCATAATTCTGGGGTTATTCTATTCATGCGAAGATGACATAGATGCAATACCACTTGAAGCAAGCTTTGAATCGGACATCCAAGAGGTAATCGCTGGCGAATTGGTAAAATTCAATGATTTATCGGCAGGAAATCCTTCACGGTGGGATTGGGTTTTCCAGGGCGGCAAACCATCTGGTTCACAACTAAGCAGCCCTTCCGTAACTTACGACTTTCCCGGCAGCTACAAAGTAACTTTAACCGTTGGTAAGAAAAATGATTCGACATCAATATCCAAAGAAGCCTTCATAAAAGTTGGATATGGACAGGTTAGTACTGATTTTGGAGCAAATAAGACTACTGTTACCCAGGGAGAATCAATTACATTCAACGACCTTTCAACAGGTATCCCAACTTCTTGGAGATGGGAATTTATTCCTTCCAACGGAGGCGAAAAACTCATTTCAGAAGAACAAAATCCAACTATAACTTTTGAGATACCTGGAACATATTCAGCAAAACTCACAATTTCCAATCCTGCCAGCAACGATGAGCTAATAAAAAACGACTGGCTGACAATTATAGATGCCTCTTATGTTAAAGCTGGGATTGAAGCTGAATCCCAGGGAACCTATACAAACGGAACGATACACTTTAAAGATGCATCTTTAGGTACAGCCAAAACCTGGAATTGGACCTTTGAAGGGGGAACACCGGCCAGCTCTACGGAACAAAATCCGACAATTACATACAGCACTCCGGGAAGATATAATGTAAAACTCACTGTAAGCAACGACTTTACGTCTGACGAGAAAAAAGCAGAGGACTATGTTTTGGTAATCCCTAATGATCAACTAGCTGCTTTTTATCCGCTGGACGGTAACGGGAATGACGCAGGTCCCAACCAAGTGGATGCCTCAAATTTGGGTGGAGGAACAATTAGTTTTGACCAACCCGACAGAAAATCGGTTAACAGTGCTGCTTACTTCGATGGCCAAAGTGTATTGGTCGCCCCTGACAACGATGCTCTCAATTTTGGCCCATCAGACTTCACTATCGCATGCTGGGTAAAAACAGATGTAACATCACGAATGATGATATGGATGGAAAGTGGTGGAATTAATGGTTCGGGCGATAAACAAGCCTGGCTAAGAATTGGAGATAATACCTCTGATCGAAAGGCCAGATTCTGTGTTGAAGATGGAACCGGTTCTAATATTCTGAATTCGTCCGCCTGGGTATCTGACAATTCATGGCATCAGGTAATATGCGTAAGAAAAGGAACCAACAGCAGTCTTTATGTAGATGGGCTACTTGTTTTGTCAAAAGATACTTCAACTCCTAAAGACGTATCCAGTTCGCAACCATTTGTCATTGGAGGGCAAGCAGGTTCAGGAGGAACTTACAGCAACTTCTTTATCGGGTTAATTGACGAACTAATTGTGTACAACAAGGCACTAACCTTAGAGGAAATCACTGAGTTGTACAATTTATAACAATTTCAACAAGCCACTCTGAGGGGAATTTTATTTCCCCTCTTTCTTTCTTCTTTATTAAAAGTACTTTTCACAAAAACCTAAATAACAAATGAGAACATAAAACCATGAGAATAATAAAACAAACTGAGCTTCTATTTCTCCTTTTTGCTTTTTGGGCATCAATAAATGCCTGTACGAAAACAGAAAACAACCCTGATATTCCGATAGCAAAAGATCTGACAGCTGAAATAATCACCTCTCAGGAGAAGATGCCGGTATTAACCGGAAAAGCTCAAAACATGATACTCTTGTTTCAATTGAAAGTCAATTCTCCATCAAAATATGCGATAAAAAATATAAGAATAAATTTTGAAGGAACGACAAACATTAACGATATAGAAAACGTAAGGCTTTCCTATATCGGAGAAGATTCAGGCTCTTTAGCCGACCGACAATTCGGGGAAACAACACCTGGCGCAGCATCGGTTATATTCTCCGACAATTTAAACATCAGCCAACCAACCGCTTTTTTCAAAGTGTTTGTAAAATTAAATGAGGTAGTAGATTTATCTCACTTGATAAATGCAACATGCGAAACAATAGAAACCGACGCAGGAATCGTTAAAAATACAAACTCAGAAGCAACTGAAGGCTTAAGACTGGGAGTTGCTCTCCGAAAACATGGAGATGATAATGTGGATACCTATCGTATTCCCGGGCTCACAACAACAAATAACGGAACGTTACTTGCCATTTATGATGCAAGACACGAGACGAGCCGTGACCTTCAGGGAAATATTGATATCGGGTTAAACCGTAGTACAGATGGGGGACAAACCTGGGAGCCTATGCAAATTGTGCTTGACCGGGGAACATGGGGAGGATTGCCCGAGAAATTCAACGGAATTAGCGATGCATGTATTCTTGTTGACAAAAATACAAACAACATATTTATTGCCGGATTATGGATGCACGGGGTAATTGATTCAAACGGGAAATGGGTGGAAGGATTAACAGAAGCCTCATCCGATTGGAATCACCAATGGAGAAACAAAGGATCTCAACCCGGTTTCGATATTAGAGAAACTTCACAGTTTTTAGTTACCAAAAGTACTGACGACGGCCAAACCTGGTCGGAGCCGGTAAACCTTACCGAAATGTGTAAAAAAGAGTACTGGTGGCTGTGGGCTCCTGCTCCGGGACACGGAATCACACTCAATGACGGAACCCTTGTTTTCCCAACACAGGGACGTGATGCAAATGGAAATTCCTTTTCAAACATTACCTGGAGCAGTGATAGCGGCGAAACCTGGACAACTAGTAATTTTGCCAGTCAGGGAACCACCGAAAATATGGTTGTTCAATTATCCGATGGATCCATCATGCTTAATGCCCGCGACGGCTCAAATAAAGGCAACACCTCCAACACCAATGGCCGTGTTATCTCTACTACAAATAACCTGGGACAAACATGGACGTCTCATTCCACCAGCAGAAGTGCATTGATAGAGCCTGGATGTATGGCAAGTTTACACAAACACAAATACACCGAAAACGGAAAGGAAAAAAGCATCTTATTTTTTTCAAATCCAAGTTCAAAAACCAACAGAGATCACATGACCATAAAGATAAGCTTAGACGATGGTCAAACCTGGCCCGAAAAGTACTGGATACTGCTAGATGAAAAAGCGGGCAGAGGCTATTCTTGCTTAACAACTATAGATGAAAATACTATTGGAATTTTATATGAGGGCAGTCAGGCTGACATGGTTTTTCAAAAAATTAAAATTGACGAAATTCTAAGCAAATAATCCATCAGAAATACTTTTAAACTGTGTAACACTGCGAACGACTTAAAACGAAATACAATGAAATACAATTTAGCTATTAAAGGACTCCTCCCTTTACTGATTTTTGGTTTTCTTTTTCAATCATTTAGTGGAAAAAAGAAAAACATTCAGCAAACTGTTCTTTGGGAGCAGGGAAAAGGAAAATATAACAACTATCGCATTCCGTCTATAATTACCACTACAAAAGGAACACTACTGGCCTTTTGCGAAGGGCGTGAAGCAGGTGATGCCGGAGATATCGATTTGTTATTAAAACGTTCCGAAGACAATGGAAAAACGTGGAGTAACGAGCAAATAGTTTGGAACGATGCCCAAAACACCTGTGGAAATCCCTGTCCTGTAGTAGATGAATCAACCGGTCGGATCTGGCTTTTTCTAACCTGGAACAAAGGTGAAGATCATGAATCGGCTATCATACATAAAACATCATCTTCTCCTCGAATTCCCTATGCATGTTATTCTGATGACGACGGGAAAACATGGTCGGAACCACTAAATCTAGATAAACCCTGTCGCGATGATTCCTGGGGATGGTACGCCACAGGGCCCGGAATAGGTATTCAGATAAAGATCGGTCCGCATTCAGGTCGTCTGGTCATTCCTGCAAACCACAGCTATGACGATCCGGAAGGCAATATTCGCAAAGGGCCTTATGGCTATGGAGCACATGTTTTGTTCTCTGACGACCACGGAAAAACATGGCAAAAAAGTGAAACAATTAAACCGGGCTGCAACGAAAGCCAGGTTACAGAACTCTCGGACGGAACGCTGATAATGAACATGCGCTCATACAATGATAAACATGCACGGGCAATCAGTTATAGCAAAGACGGAGGAGAAACATGGTCAGAAATTGAACACGATTACCAACTTGTTGAATCAGTTTGCCAGGCAAGTATTTTAAATTTTGGATCTTTGGATAAACAAACAATACATTTATTTTTAAATCCGGCAGTAACGACATCCCGCACACACATGACCCTAAAAACCAGCTTTGATGATTGTAAAAACTGGAGCAACGGAAAACTCATTTATGCAGGACCATCTGCCTATTCCTGCCTTACAAAACTCTCCAACGGGAAAGTTGGAATGTTTATCGAAGCCGGCGAAAAAAATGCTTATGAAAAAATGGTATTCTTAGCTTTCGATCTAAAAGAACTATTTACTGCCGGAAGCTTATTAAAAGACAACAGCTTCAAAAAATGAAACCTTTATCATCAGACGAAATATTTGGCAATTGGGCTACATTACTTTTAGCCACAGATAACAAAGAAAGAATTGATTATTCAAAGCTGGCAGACCAAATTGACATACTGATCTCATCTCATCCCAATGGTATTTATTCCAATGGAACTGCCGGTGAATTTTATACGCAAACCGAAGGTGAATTTTTAAAAATAAGTGAATTACTCGCTGAAAAATGCGAAAAGTCTGGCATTCCATTCCAGATTGGAGTAAGCCACATGAGCCCGCAAATTTCGTTGCAACGTCTAAAAAGCATTCAACATTTCCAACCAGGAGCAGTTCAAGTTATACTGCCCGATTGGTTCCCTCCCACCCTTCCGGAGAGCATTGTTTTTCTAAGAAGAATGGCAGAAGAGGCAGGTGAAATTAGCCTAATCTTGCACAACCCGCCTCATGCTAAAAAGAAACTATCACCGGAAGACTGGAAGACTATAAAAAGACAGATTCCCTCTCTGATGGGGGTAAAAGTGTTCGACCATAATTCCGATCTTCAGTGGTATGCATCTGTTAAAGAAAACAGCGAAAGGCTCTCGGTATTTGTGCCTGGTCATAATCTGGCAACCGGGCTTACCTTGGGGGCTCACGGGGCTTATTCCAACATGGCGTGCCTGAATCCGTTTGCGGCCCAAAAATGGTTCAATCAAATGCAAACCGACATGGAAGCAGCTTTGGAACTGGAAAAACGAATCCAAAAGTTCATACAGGAATGTATTGCTCCGTTTATCTCTCAAAACTTTTTTGCCAACCATGCCTGCGACCGTTTTATGGCCTTAGTAGGAGGATGGGCCGATATTGGTGCAAAGTTGCGTTGGCCTTACCAATCAATCCCGGAAGAATATGTTATTCCGATAAGAAAAAAAGCCCGACAAATCATTCCTGAATTCGTTAAAAAAATAACCTGAGACTCCGTAAATATGAAATACATTTTCACCATTACCATTCT
>JBKDZK010000615.1:0-4077 GCA_047971205.1 Draconibacterium sp. | reverse complement strand
CTGTTAAAAAGATTTATTGACCTGTTCGGTATTAATGCATACTCTGCTAAAAATCGAAAACACATCAATGAACTTATACATTATGGCACTATTGCCGCTTAATTTTTTAACGAAGTATTGTAAGAAATAAAAACGCATTATTTCATCAAAAACATTCGATCATTTGGCACGCCAACCGACAGGTTCAAAAGAATTAAAATTTGCTTACCGGTGAGAGTCTTTCGGAGACTGGACAAAGCCCTGAATAAACGCGTTTCCACTGTTCGTATGGGTATGTTTAACTTTTCTGCTATCTCTTTGTTTTTCAACCCTTGAAATCGACTCAATTCAATTACTTCCTTATAATTATCTGACAAAGAACTAATGGCAGAATAAATCTTTTTCAAGTCCTCTTTTTCAATAAGAGATTTTTCACCGCTTTTGTAAAAATCAAGTTCAGCAAGACTGTTGGTAATGTACTCCCTTTCGGCATGCTTACGCACAACCTCCTGGTGACGCAAATAGTTTAAACAGCCATTTCGCAATGCATTATACAGATAGGCTTTTAAATGACTACCTTCCAACCTATATCGCTCCTTTTCCCACACTTCTGTAAATACTTCCTGTAAAATATCACACACTTCATTTTCATCTTTTACGAACTTCAGTCCATACAAAAGTAGCGAGTGGTAATATTCCTGGAATATATCTTCGAAAGTAGCCATGGTGTGCAATATTAGATAATTTTTGTTGCTTATTGAAATTACATCATGAACACAAGTATATCGTTTCATGTAATTTGAAAATACCTTTCTCCAATAAAGAAAATTCTTGAAGTTGACTATCCCCGTGGCAGAGCCAAGGAGTATTACGCCAACTTCATTTCATCTAAATCGCTGAAAACCGAATTTTCTTTATTTCACCCCTCTGTCAGCCATAGAGGCTGACATCTCCCCTCAATGAGGGAGAAAAAGCGGAACCCCATGGCAGAGCCAAGGGGAATTATCATATTAAATCAACACTGGAAAAAGCTAAAAAAGTAGTTTTGCAAACAGATAATCCTGTAAGTTTGTTTCATGTAAAGAGAAACTTTAGACGGATAAACAGAAGTAGCTGCAATAGAATTGCAGGGTTTTAACCATTAACTTGAAAACAGAAGCACATATGTTACTGGCAATTGATATCGGAAATACCAACATCGTTTTTGGAGTTTACGAAAACAAAACCTGGGTTAACCACTGGCGGATACAAACAGACCCTTTAAAAACAGCTGATGAATACGAAGTAATTTTTCGTTCGTTGCTTACCGGTGGCGAAATCGGCAAAAACGAAGTTAAGTCAATTATTCTGAGCAGTGTGGTGCCTTCGCTTGTGCGCCCTTTTGAACAGATGCTGTACGGAATTTTTGAATCGGTCCGCATCGAAACCGTCAACCCTTCGATTTACGGGAAGCTGCCTGTAAAAATTCTGAATCCCTTTGAAATAGGAACCGACCTGGTAGCCAACGCGGTGGCGTCCTATCATAAATACGGCCCGCTTACCATGGTTATCGACTTTGGAACGGCGCTGACTTTTACCACTATTGGCGCCGACAAAACCATAAAAGGAGTAGCCATTGCTCCCGGATTACAAACAGCTGTCAGCGCTCTTGCCGGAAAAACCGCACAACTGCCGCAGATACACCTCACACCGCCTCCTTCCGTTTTAGGCGAAAACACAATTCATGCAATACAGTCGGGCGTGGTTTATGGCTTCACCGGCCTGGTTGATTCGATTGTGAACCGAACCGAACAAGAACTTAATGAAAGCTTAACTGTTGTGGCAACCGGAGGATTGAGCTCAGTGATAGCCCCTCTTACCACCCGGATCAAAACCATTGAGCCGATGCTCACACTTGACGGGCTGGTGCTGATTTCTGAACTGATAGCAACACCTTAAACAGGCCGTTTAGCAGATACTAAGCTCATTGTTTCTTACGTTTAAAAATGCGTTATTTACAACCGTTGATTCGTTCTGATCGTGACAGTCGTGAACAAACGGTAGGTAACTAAATGTTATCTTTGCAATTTATTTTGAGTTGATGGAGCGTGTAAAGGGGAACCTTCTGGAAAAAATAAACAGCCCGGCTGATCTGAAAAAGCTTTCGAAAAGCGAGCTAAAGGATGTGTGCAAAGAATTGCGCGATTATATTATAGATGTGGTGTCCACCAATCCGGGGCACTTTGGTGCAAGTTTGGGCGTAGTTGAACTTACCGTTGCCTTACACTATGTTTACAATACTCCATACGACCAGTTGATATGGGACGTGGGGCACCAGGCTTACGGGCACAAAATCCTGACCGGACGCCGGGATAATTTCGATACCAACCGCAAATACAAAGGACTAAGTGGTTTTCCCAAACGCAGCGAAAGCCCTTACGATGCTTTTGGCGTGGGACACTCTTCCACTTCCATTTCGGCAGCTTTGGGTATGACAATCGCCTCCAGGATAAAAAATGAAAACGACCGAAAAGTAGTTGCAGTAATCGGCGATGGTGCCATGACCGGAGGAATGGCTTTTGAAGCACTCAACAATGCCGGTGGCGAAAATGCCGACCTGCTGGTGATCCTGAACGACAATAACATGGCCATCGACCCAAGTGTGGGAGGCCTCAACAAATACCTGCTGAACATTTCCAAATCGGATACCTATAACCGGTTTAAACACGACGTGTGGGAAGGATTGGGAAAACTGGATGGCATCGGACGCAAGACCCGGGCATTTATTCAAAATAATCAGCATGCACTCAAAAACATGCTGCTAAAGGGAAACAACCTGTTTGAAGCCTTTAACTTCCGGTATTTCGGACCGGTTGACGGACACGATGTTCAATACCTGACGGAGGTACTGGAAGATTTGCGTGAAATCCCCGGCCCAAAGTTATTACACCTGATCACGCAAAAAGGAAAGGGATTTCCTTTTGCTGAAAAGGACCAGATCAAATGGCATGCCCCCGGAATTTTTGATAAAGAAACCGGAGAAATTCACCGTTGTGACTGTGACGCTGAAAGAGCTCCTAAGTTTCAGAATGTATTTGGGGAAACATTGGTTGAACTGGCCGAACAAAATGAAAAGATCGTTGGAATAACACCGGCCATGCCTACCGGCTGCTCCATGAACCTGATGATCAAACAAATGCCTCACCGCGCTTTTGACGTAGGGATCGCAGAACAGCACGCCGTAACTTTCTCTGCCGGACTGGCCGCACAAGGCATGGTTCCGTTCTGCAACATCTACTCTACCTTTATGCAACGGGCGTACGACCAGGTGATACACGATGTGGCCATTCAAAAGCTGCATGTTGTTTTCTGTCTCGACCGTGGCGGACTGGTAGGAGAAGACGGACCTACGCATCACGGAGTTTTTGACATTGCTTACATGCGCACGGTTCCGAACATGATCGTTTCGGCCCCCATGGACGAAGTAGATTTACGCAACCTGATGTACACTGCTCAGCTTGAAGAAAATGCACAACCATTTTCAATTCGCTACCCGAGAGGCTGTGGGATTAAACCCGATTGGAAACAACCTTTCGAAAAAATAGAGATCGGAAAAGGGCGGAAAATTTCTGACGGAAGCGATGTTGCCATTCTTACCATTGGGAAATCAGGGATTTTTGCTTTGGATGCGGTGAAAAGTTTGGCCAGTGAAAACATTTCAGCCGCACATTACGACCTTCGTTTTGTAAAACCCCTGGACGAGGAGTTGCTGACCGAGGTTTTTACAAAATTTGATAACGTTGTTACGGTTGAAGACGGAGCCATTCAGGGAGGATGTGGATCAGCCATATTGGAATTTATGGCAGCAAAAGGTTATTCCGCCAAAATCAGGCTACTCGGGATTCCCGACCACTTTATTGAACACGGCACTTCCGAAGATCTTTATAATGAATGTGAAATTGATGCCCGGGGAATCAGGAAGGGCGTACTCGGTGTCTTGGGAAAATAAGCAGACAAACCGGCTTATCCTTATTTCTCAAACAAACACAATTCAGTATAATATTTTTATCTTTAAGTCGTTTGCTACAGAGTACTAAAACCACTTACATTGGATATTTA
>JBKDZK010000614.1:0-3267 GCA_047971205.1 Draconibacterium sp. | reverse complement strand
TAGAAAATTTAATCTTTTCATAGAATATTTATTTATTGTAATTCTTCTTCATCAGCAAGAAATGTGTGAATAATATAAACTGGCGGTTGTCCATTATGGGGGGTAACCTCAATGTAAAATTTGAAGGCAGAAAAATGACATCATGTTGGAAAAATAACTTTATCGTAAGAAGTATGTTTAAAATTTAAAATCCACGCCAAACATAAAATGTGTTCCGGCCTGCGGAAAATAACCATCTTGTTTATAGCGTTCGCCACCCACGATGTAAGAATATACCCATGCATTGGATTCGTACATTGTATTGAAAACATTATTTACCATCAGGTGAAGTTTGATTTCGTCAAACAACCTGGTGGTAAACGAATAATCTGCTTTGATGTGGTTTACGAAATAAGCTTCCAGTGCCCGGTTGTCGCTGGCAGTATTATCGATGTATTGCTTGCCCACGTAGGTGGAAACAAAAGCCAGGCTCAGGTTTTGGACCGGAGTAAAAACAAACTGGCTGTTGCCGGTTACATTGGGTGAAAACGACAAATCTGTTTTCCCCAAATGAATGGCCTGTAGTCTTTTGTTGTCCCAATCATCTACATATTCTGTGAAGTCTTTTATTTTATTGATGCTCAGCGTAGTGTTGGCCAGCCACTGCAGTTTTGGGAGCAACTGAAGCCCCGCCTGTAGTTCAAGTCCGGTGCGGAAACTCTTGTCAACATTTACCATTACCGGCCCTCCCACA
This sequence comes from Draconibacterium sp., assembly GCA_047971205.1. Taxonomy (GTDB): domain Bacteria; phylum Bacteroidota; class Bacteroidia; order Bacteroidales; family Prolixibacteraceae; genus Draconibacterium. The sequence continues at coordinate 2,534 of JBKDZK010000614.1, read as the reverse complement.
TCGTTGATCTGTCCGGTTAGCACCAGCTGGTCTTTGTAGCACATGTAATAGTAGTTGGCTCCGAAGGTAAACCTGGACGAAGCATAATTGTACCCCAGCTCCCAATCACGCAAGGTTTCGTGCGACGGAACTTCGCCCGGTTTGGCATCTACGTAATTGTTACGGTTGGGTTCGCGGTTGGCAATGGCAAACGACAGGTACAGATTTTGGTTGGCTGCCGGCTGGTAGTAAATACCAAATTTTGGGTTGAAAAAGTTAAAATCATGTTCCTGAGCAATGTCGCGTAAATCATCATCAATTCCGGTAATTTCGTAATTGATGTGGCGGTATTGCAAGTCGGCAAAAAGATTCAGTTTCTGAGCCACCTGCCAGTTGTACTTGGCAAAAATGTTAAAGTCTTTTTTCAATCCGTTTCCACGATACCATTCGTGTTCGGTCTCTTTTTTCCCTGTTTGTTCGTACAATTCAGCATTCGGAACGTTATTTCCAAGGTACTGCGCCCAGATTACGTTTCCAAAATGATCACCATCATACACATTGTACCCGCCTCCAAAAGTAAAATCCGATTGGTTTTTCTTATGGTTCAACGAATAAGTAACTCCATAAAAATTATTGTCGAGCCATTTCCGGTTCACGAGGTCGGTGCGGGTAATTGTATCTCCTCCAATAATGACCGGTGTTAATCCATATTTTGGCATTTTCGCATTGGCTTTGTAATTTTCATAATAACCGTAACCGTGCGTCCAGTGCAACGACGCATTCAGGTTCAAAGCCGGGGTAAATTTGTGCGAAAAATGCAGTTGGAAATGATCCTGAGTGTAATGGTCTACCTGGTCGGCATAGGTATAGTAGTTGTAAGTGCGGCTGTCAGAATTGATCATGTGCTCGGTCTCTTCCTGCGTATAAAGCCAGTGGTCGCCGTAGCGTTGCATGCCTTCCAGGTCGTTTTCAAGACGTACTTTGGGAACACCGTTCCACGACTGGTACGTTTCTTCAAAACCGGAGAAAACATTCAGTTTTAAAATCGTTTTTTCGGAATAGTATCCTCCCGAAACAAAAAACGACTTCAGGTCGGAACTGGCCCGGTCTATGTAGCCGTCAGAATTAACTTTAGATAGGCGGACATCTACGGTAAAGTGATCGTTGATGAGTCCGGTTCCAGCAGAAAGTGTGTTTTTGAAGGTGTTAAAGGTTCCTGCAGCTGTTTTGAATTCGCCATAAGCCTTTTTGTTCAATGCATTGGTTTGCAGGTTGATGGTTGCTCCAAAAGCAGCCGCCCCGTTGGTGGAAGTTCCCACGCCACGCTGAATTTGTACGTTGTCGAGCGAAGAAGCGATATCGGGCTGGTCAACAAAAAAGGTCCCGTGCGACTCTGCATCGTTCAAGGGAACTCCGTTTACGGTTACAGTGATGCGGTTAAGGTCGGTCCCGCGAATTCGGAAGTTGGTATAGCCCACACCGGCACCTGCGTCAGAAGTGGTAACAAACGAAGGTGTAAGCTGCAACAGGTAAGGAATGTCCTGTCCCATGTTGCGTTTGGCAATTTCGTCGCCGCTAACATTGCTGTAAGCTACCGGAGTTTTGACCCCTGCACGGGTTGCCGAAATCAGTACTTCGTCGGTTAAAACACTTCCCGGCGCCAGGTTCACTTCAATTTTCTTGTTGGTTTGAAGACTAACTTCCACTTCTTTTGTTTCAAAACCAATAAAAGAAACTTTGAGGGTGTAGTCGCCGGTTTTCAGGTTTTTCATTTCGAAACTGCCGTTTCCATCGGTTGAAACACCATAGAAAGTATTGTCGATAACAATGCTGGCGCCGGCCAGCGGTTCACCATCGCCCAATACAACACCACTCAGTTTTACTTGAGCAAACGACACAACTGCCAATACCTGTAACAGCAGTAAAAAACTAAACTTTTTCATTTTGTGATTAATTGGTTAAAAACTAACCAATGAGGCAGGAAATATTCCTTTCGCTCTCCCTCCGCCGGTACTAACCGGATCAGGTTCTTTGAGTATAATCTCAGTCCCGAGTCCTCGGGACACCCCATTGCGTAAATATCGCGACAAAGTTATAAAGCTTTTTTTGATTTTGTCTAACTTCTTGCCGGGGAATACGACCTGAATGTCTTTTGTTGAAGGTTTGGTGCCCGGTTTAGTTCTTACTGGCTGAAAATGAGGATGGAAATTTTATATTAACTCTGCTTCCAGTACGTTTGATTTTACCTTTTTTGTTACCACTTTTGGCTGAACCTTGCTTTGCAGCGCCTGCACCACTGTTTCAGAAATATCCTGCACTTTTGATATTTTCAGATTTCCCAAGCTGCCGCCACAGCAATGGGCCATTTGTTTTTCATTTTTGATGGAAATGACTTTCCCGGTGGCCCGCAGCACTTCGCGCGGTGGTTCAAACATGCCCATTCCACGTCTCAGTTCAATTGCTTTTAATCTAATACCTTATATCCGCAAGTAAAAAAATCTAAAAATCGGCAAGCCCTGTAAAAATAATGTTTACAAAGCTTTGCCGATTAAAAT
>JBKDZK010000613.1:0-2211 GCA_047971205.1 Draconibacterium sp. | reverse complement strand
AAAGAAGATAAAAACAAATAAATATATGGTTCTTTTCATTGGTTTATAATTGTTTGTTTTTTAAGGTATAATATGTAACTCACATGTGGTTTAATAGTCCTCTTAGGTGTAAATATTGTATATGCTCGTTTCATTCGAGTTGATTTAAAGTGAAATTTGAATACCGGCATTGATGACCCTCTGTACAGGATAGCCTAAGCCGCTTCCCCCCATTTCCGGATCCCACAGTTTAAATTTACTAAATGTTAGCAGGTTGGTCCCACTTGTATATATTCTGCAATGTTTAACACCAATAGGAGCAAGCCACTTTTTGGGAAGGGTTATCCCAATCTCTGCTGATTTTAAGCGAAGGAATGCCCCATTACGAATGAACCAGGTATTTCGCTGGTTATTGTTTTCGATGGCATAGGCCGATAAGCGGGGCCAGGTAGCATAAATATCGCGTTGCTCTTCCGACCAGTGGCTTTCTTTAATAAACCGAGCCATTGCATTGTTACCGATTGCATTTTCCTGAGTGTCGGAAAATGGTGTCATTGCTGCATAGTCAATCCAGAATGAAGACATGGCCGAGCCTTGAAAGAAGAAAGAGAAATCCAGTAGTTTGTTACCGATTGAAGCTCCAAATCCATAAATGATTTTGGGGCTCGTTGGGTAGCCTATGGGGACCATGTCCCGGCTATCGATAGTACCATCTTTATTGATATCTCTGTACTTAATGTCCCCAGCCATATAATCTCCGAATTGTGGGGGGGAATTACGAACCTCCTCCTCGTCTACAAAAAGTCGTTCAGCAACATAACCCCATAGTTGAGAGATGTTTTGACCAATCCGGCTGCGCCAGGGAGTGGCACTATAATCAGGTTCCTCATAATACTTGAAGCGGTTATCGGCGTAGGTAAAATTACTTCTCATCGTAATCCATAAGTCCTGGGATAGGTACTCGTTATAGTCAATGGATACATCGATACCTTCGGCAGATGCTTCCCCGATATTGGCAGAAGGGGTTGCCTGTAACCCCATGGATGATGGGATGTTGGCCCTGGTTTGCAAAATGTTGGCCCTGGTTTCGGTGAAATAATCGGTTTGTAGGTTTATTTTCTTTAACAAACCGAGTTCTATCCCAATATTTGTTTTGTAGGCTGTTTCCCAACTAATATTGGAATCGGCATAGCGACTAATAGAAACACCGGGACGACTATAATTAAAGTTATTCCCAAATTGATATCCTCTGTTGCTATTGTCCAAGTCCACGTTAGAGAGGTAGAAAAAACGGTCTTCGTCTGCTCCTATCTGGTCGTTTCCGACCACGCCATAAGTGCCTTTCAGCTTCAGGTTAGAAATAACACGTTTCAGGTTTTCGCTCCAAAATAGTTCATTTGAAACTACCCAGCCCAATCCTGCTGATGGAAAGAACCCGAAGCGATGTTCCTTGCTAAAACGTTCGGACCCATTGTATCCAAAGTTTGCTTCTACGAAATACCTGGAGTCGTATCCGAATGTAACACGGCCAGCTACACCGAGGTTGCGAAATGGCAACGAGCTTTGTAGATCTCCTGCATTTCCTGAAAGGGATTCGCGTGCTGTCATAACAAGCATTCCGGAGATATCGTATATTTCTTGGATTTTTTTATCGTAAGCAAGGGATGCCTCCAGATAATGTGAGCTGCTGACGGTCTTGTTACCTTCGCTATAATCAAGGTACTCTCTTCCCCCATCCGGATTGATGGGACTAAGTATATAAGTATCCTCTTCTTTATTGTAAGTCCCTATTGCATAAAAAAATGGGGCATAGGCACGAGAAAGACTAAATCCGGATCGGCGGACGGTATTTCCCAATATACGGGCACGGAGTCCTTTCAGGATAAAATCCAGGTCTTGCTCTATCTCTATTTGGGCCAATAATACGGTATTGCTCGATTCCCGGTATCCTTTTACCATATCTGCATAAGGATTCAGATAATTTCCCTCTTGTCCATAGTTCCCAAATAAAATATGTTCTGTAAACTGGTTAGCTTCATCAGCTGGATAGTAGGGCGGGAAAAGAACAGGGTTGGCCCGTAGTGCTTTTCGGAAAAGCTCGCCGCCGCCTTCAATCGGGCCAATATAATCATCAAAGGTCCCGTGCATGCGAATAACGGCTTTTGTTGATTTTGTGACATCGATATCGATATTGGCTCGGAGCAGGTACTTTTTTAAATCAATGTTGTTGTT
>JBKDZK010000612.1:0-4011 GCA_047971205.1 Draconibacterium sp. | reverse complement strand
TAAGCATGGAGCAATTTTTCGTGCTTAACCTCATCGATCACAAAGATGATTTGACACAGCAAGATCTGGCCAATCATTTTCAGAAAGACAAATCGTTGATTTTACGCCATGTGAATACCTTGATTGAGGATTCGTATGTTGATCGCAAAACCGACGATGCAGATAAACGAAAGAAAATTCTGATCATGACCGAAAAAGGCAGGGAGGTTTTGGAACAGTTAAAAGAAGTAGCACGTAAAGTGTCGGACGACTTGATGATCGGAATAACCGAGAAAGAAAAAGAGGTTTTCCAGACGGTCATCGAGAAAATTCAAAAAAACACCGGGCAGATTGACCTCGTTTCGAATATCGAAGTTTGTAAAAAGTAACTCAGAAAATTATACAACAAAAGCATGAAAACAATTAAGCAATTTAGAAATTTGAGTATTCTGGCAGTATTAATCGCAGCATACTCGTGTTCGAACGCCCCAAAAGGGCCAGCCGGGATGGCCGGCCAGGTGAGAGAACTAAAGGTAATGGAGCTCTCGCCCCGCGACATCACGCTCTTTCAGGATTTCCCCACCACACTGCAAGGGGAACAAACCGTGGAAATTCGACCACGTGTGGCCGGATACATTGAAAGCATCCTGGTGGATGAAGGAGACCATGTAAAAAAAGGCCAGATTCTATTCAAACTAAACGCCAACGACATTCAAGCGCAGGTTCGCTCGGCAGAGGCCCAGGTAAAAGTGGCCGAATCGCTGGTAGCTACCGCTAAAATCAACGTTGACAAAACAAAACCTCTGGTAGAAAAGAACATTATCAGCAGCTTTGAACTGGAATCGGTTGAAACCAGTCTTAAATCAGCCGAAGCACAGCTGGCGCAGGCAAAAGCCAACCTGGCCAACTCGAAAGCCAATTTACAGTACACCGTTATTACCAGCCCAACCAACGGAATTATCGGGAATTTCCCTTACCGTGTGGGCAGCCTGGTTAGCAGCAGTATTTCACAGCCTTTAACAACGGTTTCAAATACCTCATCGATGCAGGCCTACTTTTCGATGAATGAAAAGGTTTTTCTGCAGACGACAAAATTCCTGGAAGGAAGCAACACCCGCGAAAAACTGGCAAAACTGCCTGAGGTGGAACTGGTGTTACCCGATAATTCGGTATACAATATTAAAGGTAAGATTGAAACAGCCAGCGGCATTGTTGATCAGCAAACCGGAGCCGTAAATATCCGTGCTTCGTTTCCAAATCCGGAAGGCGACCTCCGCTCGGGCGGCAGCGGCCGGGTACGTTTACCCGAAATTCACCGCTCGGTTATTACTGTTCCGCAAAAGGCTACTTTCGAAATTCAAGGGACGCATTTTGTTTATGTGGTGAACAATGAGAACAAAGTAGTAAACACCGCCATTCAAACCATTGCTGGTAACCTGAAAGAAGAATACGTTGTTACGGCGGGGCTGAAACCCGGCGATAAAATTGTTACCGAAGGAGTTGCCACGCTTCGCGACGGGATGGAAATCAAACCCAAATTAGACAACCAGCAGGCAACAGCGTCAAACAATCAGGCTTCAGGTAACTAATCTTAATACTCGATTACTATGTTTAGAACATTCATAGAACGGCCGGTACTATCAACGGTCATTTCAATAATATTGGTAATTCTCGGAGTACTGGGAATTGTCACCCTTCCCATTGAGCAATATCCTGACATTGCTCCGCCAACCATCCGCGTGTCGGCCAACTACACCGGTGCCGATGCCCAAACCGTTTTAAACAGCGTGGTTATTCCGCTGGAAGAACAGATTAACGGGGTGGAAGACATGATTTATATGAACTCTACTGCCAGTAACTCGGGGATGGCTGCTATCGAAGTTTATTTCAAGCAGGGTACCGATCCTGACATGGCGGCGGTAAACGTTCAAAACCGGGTGGCCAGGGCCAATGCCCTGTTACCCGCCGAAGTTACAAGAGCGGGGGTCATCACCGCCAAACGGCAAAACAACATGTTAATGGTGTTCTCGTTGTACAGCCCAAATGGCGAATACGATGAAACCTTTCTTCAGAACTATTCGAAGATTAACCTGCTGCCACAGGTACAGCGTGTAAACGGAGTGGGTGAAGCCATGGTGTTTGGAGCAAAAGATTACTCGATGAGAGTCTGGCTCAAACCCGATGTAATGGCGAGTTATAATTTAATTCCGTCGGACATTACAGCTGCATTGAATGCACAAAACCTGGAAGCAGCTCCCGGACGCTTTGGACAGCAAAACGACCAGAGTTACGAATACGTAATACGCTACAAAGGAAAACTAACGCAACCCGAGGAATTTGAAAACATCGTTATCAAAGCCGACGACGATGGCAATGTACTTCGCCTGCGCGATGTAGCCCGTGTGGAAATGGGTTCGCTGAGTTACAATGTTGATACCCACACCCAGGGAAAACCGGGTATTGGTATGGCTATTTTTCAATCGGCCGGCTCCAATGCACGCGAAGTAATTTTGGAAGTTGAAAAGGTGTTGGAAGATGCCTCCGAAACTTTCCCTCCCGGAATTGAATATGTGGTACTGATGAACACCAACGACTTCCTGGATGCCTCTATTTCAAAAGTGCTTCACACCTTGCTCGAAGCATTCATACTGGTATTTATTGTGGTATTTGTGTTCCTGCAAAACTTCCGGGCTACGCTTATTCCGGCGATTGCAGTTCCGGTATCGATTATTGGTACTTTCTTTTTCCTGAACCTTTTCGGATTCAGTATTAACCTGCTCACCCTGTTTGCGCTGGTACTTGCCATCGGGATTGTAGTTGACGATGCCATTGTGGTGGTGGAAGCTGTTCACGCAAAACTCGACAAGGGAAAAATGACACCCAAAGCAGCAGCTATTTCTGCCATGAGCGAAATTTCCACTGCCATTATTTCGATTACCCTGGTTATGGGAGCGGTGTTTGTGCCGGTAACCTTTATCACCGGTACTACGGGTGTTTTCTTCCGGCAGTTTGGGATCACGTTAACAGTCGCGATCATTTTATCGGCAGTTAATGCGCTAACGCTTAGTCCAGCCCTTTGTGCTCTTTTCCTGAAACCACACGAAGAAGAAATGAAAGGGAAGAAAGGATTGACAAAACGCTTTGCCACATCCTTCAATACAGCCTTTGACACCATGACCCTGAAGTACAAAAAGGTGACCGGGTTCTTTATTCACCATAAATGGCTGGCTTCAGGAATGATTGTCGTTTTTGTTGGAGTCCTGGTATTCTTAATGAAAACCACACCAACCGGTTTTGTGCCAAGCGAAGACACCGGCCGTATGTTTGTGGACATTGCCATGCCTCCTGCCACTTCTGCCGAACGAACACTAGAAGTGGCCAAGGAGATTGACCGAATTATTGAATCTGTACCCGAAATAACATCAAGGACCGTGGTTACCGGCTTCTCTTTTATGGGAGGTTCAGGCAGCCCGTACGGAATGGTGATTGCCAACCTGAAATCATTTGAAGAACGAAAAGGAAAAGGGCAAGACCTGAACAGTGTTATTCAGAAAATGTACATGCTCACTTCCCAGATCAAGGATGCACGAATTATTATATTCTCGCCGCCAATGGTTCCCGGGTTTAGTGTAACAGGTGGTTTTGAATTAAAACTGGAAGACAAAACGGGTGGAGACATTCATCAGTTTGAGAAAATATCCAATGAATTTTTGGGAGCGCTGAACCAGCGTCCGGAGATACAGTATGCCCGTACTACCTTTAACACCGGGTTCCCGCAATACCGGATTGATGTGGATGCGGCACGCTGTATGCGATCGGGAATCCAGGTAAGTTCGGTACTTTCGGCCATGCAGGGCTACATTGGAGGTTACTACGCGTCTGATTTTAACCGCTTCGGGAAACAATACCGTGTAATGGTTCAGTCGGAAGCTGAATTCCGCGGAAACCCCGATGATTTGAACAACATAAAAATAAGAACTGCCGGTGGCGAGATGGCACCGATCTCCGAGTTTATCACACTAACACGGGTTT
>JBKDZK010000611.1:0-5179 GCA_047971205.1 Draconibacterium sp. | reverse complement strand
GTCATTTCATAAAATCTGCCGGGCTTGAGAGGCTCACTATCCCACAACGATTTGTAATTCTGTAGGTCGGCCCAGCCACGCGTGATCAGGTTATCGGTAATCTTGGCTCCGCGGCCGTCGTTCCAGGGTAAGGATACCAGGTAAACCGAAAGGTTTACAGCAGGCTTGCTGCTGGCGGCCCTGATGGTGAAAACTGTCTTCCCCGAAAGATGCACATCCTCTTTCAAAACAGGTGTTACGTAAATCAAACGGTGATCGGTGTTCTCTGCTTTTGCGAGTGCCTCGGCTGAAAAAGAATAATTATCAACCAAGGTCTCTCTTCCCTGCGATGTTGGTTTTTCCACAGTCAGGCTTCCTTTTTCAGGCGCTCCTTTTGTGAGATGAAGGATGACCGGCGAAGCATCGGGATTGGGATAATCGGCATACGACGTCGGGTTTTCCTGTTCGTCGTTTTCACGTACAATCCACGCTTTGGGATCGTTCTCCACGCCGTTTGCAACACCAAACAAATAGCGGGTAAACCAGCGGTTCATCATCGATACGGGTGGCGGTCCGCCGTGCCCGTTCTGGTGGTAATATATCTGAGCCGGCAGTCCTTTGGCCCTCGCGGCTTCGTAGATTCGCAGACTGTGTTCGGGCACCACATTCCAGTCGTTAAAACCGTGCGACATCAGTAAGGCGGCTTTCATTTTATCCATCTTATTCAGATAGTCGCGTCCTGCCCAAAAATCGTTGTAATCGCCGGTAACACGGTCTTGCCCGTTTTTCATCTCCGTGTCGCGCACAGTCTTTCGGGCATATTCACGTTTCGACTCATCGCCGCTGTGAATAAAGTCGAACAAAACATCCACATCTTCTCCCAGGTACCCGCCTGGCGAGCGAACTAGCCCATTGGAGCGGTAATAGTGGTAATAAGAAGTATTGGGCGCCACCGGAATAATGGCTTCCAAACCTTCCACGCCGGTTGTTGCAGCAGCCAGGGGCAGCGTTCCGTTGTACGATGTACCTGTCATTCCCACCTTTCCGGTGGACCAGAAAGCTTTTACCTCTTTATTTCCGGTGCGTGTTGTGTAACCTTTTGCCCGACCACAAAGCCAGTCGATCACAGCCTTTGGCGCCAGCGATTCATTCTCGCCGCCCACCGTAGGAACACCGTCCGACAAACCTGTTCCGGGAGAGGAAGAATGCACCACAATGTAGCCACGCGGCAACCAGGTACTAACATGCCCTTTCGAAATGATCGGGCGCACCCCTCTTCGCTTAATTTCCGTCGGGTGTGCGTGTGGTTTGGACTCTTCGCCCAGCTCCTGCCTCACATCCCAAAAATAGGATGGATCGTTTCCGGCCGTTCCGGCAAAGTAAGGACTGGTATTGTAAACAACCGGCAGTTTCAAGCCTTCGGTTTCCGTTTCGGCCGGACGGGTTACGTCAACGTGCATCCGGTCAGGACGTCCGTCGCCATCGCTGTCGAATTCGGTTTCCACCCACAAATCTTCCCTGATCCAGCGGTCCGGATCTTCAAAAGCTTTAACAATTTGCGCTTCCCCGTCTTTAAACCAAGGCTTCGCCTCTTGTTTCTCCTGGGCCTTCACCCCTGTAATAACAGCACCTTGCAATACCAATGCAGCGGCGAAACTTAAAAATGTTGTACCAAAAAATCGAACGTTCATTTGTATCTGTATTGAATGTTTATCTGTTTTAGAAAGCAGCGACCTTTTCTATCATGAAATTGCCGCAATAACCGATTTGACCGGAAACGTTAAAGATAATTACACATCGGTAGCATGAAATGACTTTCTCCCCTTATTGTTAAATCTTTGTAATGAATCTGGGTGACTTAAGTCACATACGTTAATAGAATACTTTTTAGTGTTTATATTCATCCCGTTAACGAAAATGCTATGAAACAGATTATTTGCCCCATCTCCAATGAAAAAATCAACGAACAGATAATCCGCCTGAATGCAATTATTGGAATTCTGCTGATTGTGGCAGCCTTCGCATTTCAACTACCGGTTATTCTCTTTTTTTTGGTGGCCGACTATTTTGTGCGTGCGTTTACCAAAGCGAAATTCAGCCCCATCAGCTACCTCAGCCACTGGCTGACCAATACTCTTAACTTAGGAGAAAAAGCCATCGACAAAGCTCCTAAAATATTTGCCGCGCGCCTGGCTTTTCTGCTGATACTATCCATTACCGTTCTTTCTGTCAGCGGATTGCATTCTGCCGCCCTGTTGGTCGCAGGAATTTATGTATTCTTTGCCGCGCTTGAGTTTGCGCTCACCGTTTGCGTAGGTTGCATTATCTACACCTATTTGATTGTACCCTTCAACAAGTAATAACTTACTACACATTTTCAGAGGCGTATCATGGTTGGTACGCCTTTTTTTTATGTGATAAAGTTATTTCCGCAAACCATTACCCTGCTCTATTTTTTTCATTTTCAGAAAGTAATCCACCGTGGACTCAGGAACTGCAATCGGCATATTCCTGTTTCCTGCACCGGGTTTGGCAACCGGCATGTTCCAGGAGTCATTCGTACTTTCCAGTGTAGGCGATGAATTGGGCTGAATCATCGCTTGTTCCTGTTCCTCTTGCTTTTGCCCGTACCTCATCGTATAGGGATCTTTCCACTCATCAAGTGTCAAAGAGTCCATCTTCAGGCTTGGCACCGCCACTAACGAACCTGACTCGGAGCTTAGCCCCAATCCGTTCCATTCCAGTTTTGGAAGAGGTTTTAATGTGTTTGCATTTTGACCAACTCCCGCCAACGACAGACTTAGGAGAATAAGAAGGGTTAATACTTTCATGATTTTCAGATTGTTTCCAGCTAAAAATAAAGAATGATGTACAAACGAACTAATGAATCCAGGTTTTTAACACTTCCTGAACCGCATCTTTTCGGCGCCTCGAAATATTTACCCGGTCGCCATTGGAAAGTTCCAGTGTTCCACCATCCGTTTTTAAATAGGCCGCGACATGATGCAGGTTCACCAAATGCGATTTGTGTGTTCTGATAAACGCATAATCGTTTAAAAGCTCCTCGAAATCCACCAGCGTTTTTGCCACCAGCAAACGTCTTTTGTCCTGAAGGTAAATGTGCGTGTAATTTCCTTCGCCTTTGCAATGAATGATTTTCCGGACTTCGATAAACTCAATCCTGTCGCCTGTAGGTAAACCTATTCGCGGATTCTCGGGCTGCTGAATATTGCGCGCCAATTCGTTGACGCGTTGATTTTCCTGTTTCTGCAAGACCCGTTGAGAAACCCTGTTAACAGCTTCCTTCAGATCGTTGTAGTTAATGGGTTTAAGAATATAATCGGCAGCCGAAAAACGAATTGCTTTAATGGCATAATTATCAAAAGCTGTTACAAAAATCACTTCGAAGCGGGCATGACCCAGCGTTTCCAAAAGCCGGAAGCCATTTTCCTTGGGCATTTCAATATCCAGAAAAACCAAATCGGGATCGTGCTTTTCAATCAACAAAACAGCAGCGGCCACCGAATTTGCTTCTCCGAGCACCCGTACTTCGGGGCAATATTCCCGCAGCAATCCGGCGAGGTTTTCACGCCCGTGTTTCTCGTCGTCAACTATGATGGATTTGATTTTCATACTACTATTCTTTATTTCACGCAAAGCTCGCTAAGTCAGGCGCAAAGTGCGCAAAAGATTTCTGCGGTCTTTGCGCTTCTTCTTTTCTTTGCGTGGAAGATCTAATTCTCTTCCGGAATGATAATCTCAACACGTGTTCCTTCCTGCAAATCGATGGTTTCGAGCGAATATTTTTCACCTTGTTTTTCTTTCAGAAGCTGCAAACGCTCGCTAATCAGTTTCGATCCTTTTCCGTTTTTAGTTTTCGACAATTCTTTGGCGGCTTCCCGGCCAACGCCGTTGTCCTCTATTTCAATTTTGATTTCCGAATTCTGGCGTTTCATTGTTATTTTCAACTTTCGCCCCGACGTTTTGTTTTGCAAGCCGTGAACAATAGCATTCTCCACAAAAGGCTGTAACAACATGGAGGGCACCAGTGTGTTGTGCACATCTATTTCCGAATCTATTTCCATCGCATAGTCAAAGTCGAAGCGCAATTGTTCAAGCCTCAGGTATTGTTCGGTCATCTCCAGCTCTTCGGCCAGCGACACTTCTTCCTTTTCCGAGTTATTCAGCACCTTCCGGATCAACCCGGCAAAATCGGATAAATACAAATGGGCCTCGCGGCCCAAATTTTTCTGAACGAGGTTTTGTACCGAATTTAAACTGTTAAACAAAAAGTGCGGATTCATTTGCGAGCGGATGGCCGTTAACTCCAGCTCGCGCAAGCGCCGTTCGCGTTGCTCCCGCCGGAATTGCTGTTTTATCCGCCATTTCCAAATTAGTAAAACTGTCACAACCAACAAGAACAGAGCAAGAAGTACAATTATCACCGTTATCAGCACCGACTTGTCAATGGTCTTTTCTTTGGGGTGCGACAAATAGTGTTTCATGAGCTGGGTAGCCTCTAAAGAACTTTTGGCGTAACCAAGTATTTGGCCGTCTTTGCTGTACAGAATAAATGTTTTTATGTACATATTAAAAACATCCGATAACCCAACATTGCTGTTCATCAGCAACAACTGTTTTGCCTTTGGTTCAGCAGCCTTCAAATAATCGGCTCATTCTTTAAAGCTGCTGCCTTCAACTACCAAAACATAGTTGAAATCAGGGTTCTCTGCCGATAGATCATCAAAAAAGTAACGCTCATTAGCCCAATCGCTGCTGATATAAAATATCGTTGGTTTTTCGCCGATGAAGTCTTTCATTGAAACTTCCTTTCCTTCCTCATCTATAAACTTCGTATCCGGAACATAAGTATCGCTGCTCCATTTCGCCTGTGCCGATACAAATTCCGAAATCTCTGAGTTAAATGTTTCGTCGTTACAAAGCTGCAGCATCTGGTCGAAATATTCATCAACAGTTATGTTTTCATCATCCGGATTCCTCAACTTGTCAGACACCATCAGATTAGCCAACACATTGTACAACGGAGCGCCAGCTAAAATCGTTTTTGCAGATTCGATCTCAATGGGCAAATCATAAATATAAACAGGGGAACTGGCCGCTGAAAATGGGAGTGAGTAATAACTTACGCCCATAACATTTCGATCCGTTTCAAAACTATAATTACAATAACTGATCGCTG
>JBKDZK010000610.1:0-3004 GCA_047971205.1 Draconibacterium sp. | reverse complement strand
ATGGCTGACAGAGGGGTGAAATAAAGAAAATTCGGTTTTCAGCGATTTAGCTGAAATGAAGTTGGCGTAATACTCCTTGGCTCTGCTACGGGGATAGTCAACTTCAAGAATTTTCTTTATTGAGGTAGTTCTGCCGGGAAGAATCAAATTTTGTAAAAGCCGTTTGCACCCGCTTCAATCATGGTGGAGTAATAGCTTTCGTCGGAATACATCGACACAGCGATTATTTTTATTTTGGGCTGAATTTCGAGCGCTTTCCAGGCAGCCTCGGTTCCGTTCATTCCCGGCATTTCAATATCCAGAAGGACAACATCCACTTTCTTTTCTTTTAAGCCACTTAAAAAATCAGCTCCATTCTCTGCTTCGTAAATTTCGTTGACGAAATCGAGCCGCGAAAGCAGGAATTTTATTTTGAAACCAACTGCGTTTCCCGGAAAAGAGCTGAAAATTCAAACAGGCGGCGCAGCGCCATTAGTACAAATCCTGCCGAAATCAGGATTCACGAAACGTTAAAACGCGTACGGCGAATCAGACTGACTGCCGTAATCGCTGCTCCCAGCTGAATAAGCATCGAGAGCAGCAAGGCGATCTTGAGCAACATTTGGTTTTTTGGTAAAGGTAGCTTTTTTGCCCGTTTGGCATTCGGAAGTTTCGGCAACTTTAACAGACGGGGCACTGCAATTCTTCAACGAAGCGTTGATGTGGCCTTATATAAAACAGAAAAGCCCCGAATTTCTCCGGAGCTTGATTCTGAAAGTATCTTTTTTCTGAATTATCTTCACTCAGATTATTGATCCAATGGTTGGTGGTTTTTCATGGCGGCAGCAGCGTTGTCAGCCAGTTGCGTCATTTTCTGAACCACTTTTGGGTGTGCATCTGCCACATTGGTTTCCTCGCCCTGGTCGTTGTTGAGGTCGTACAGTTGCGGAGTTTCAAAATTACCAGTCCAGTGTTTCCCCGGAAGAATGAGTTTCCAGTTTTTATATCTGACGCTCATTAAGCGCCCTGTGGCAGTAAAGCCGTACACTGCTTTGTGAGGAGATTTGGCGCCTTTTTCGTTTTTCATTAATGGCTGAATGTCTTTTCCGTCAATTACGCGGTCGGTAGGAATTGGTGCCCCTGCAAGGTCGGCGAAAGTGGTAAAAAGATCCATCCCGGTGATCATCTCGTCACACTGGGTTGAAGCAGGAATATTTCCCGGCCATTTCATGATGCACGAAACACGGATCCCACCGTCAAAGCGTTCCTGGTATTTACCTTCGCGCAGCAGGTGTTCGCGGCTTTCGTCGGTAAAACCGCATTTCCCGTAACAGTTTTCCAGTTCTTCGTCGCGGTGTACCAGTGGCCCGTTATCCGACGTAAAAACAATGATGGTATTGTCTTCAATTTTCAGTCTTTTCAAGGTATTCAGAATAATACCCACCGAGCGGTCGAGGTATTCCACGGCGTCGCCATAGGCTCCGGCTTTGCTTTGCCCTTCAAAACCTCTCGGAACAAAATACGGAGTGTGGGTTTCGATGTTGGCATATTGCAGGTAGAAAGGCTTTTTATCCTGTACCGAGCGGTAGATAAACTTGCAGGCTTCGCGGGTAAAAAGCGCGGGCAGTTCGGCCAAATCGTTGTTATCGCATCGTTGGATAACCTGGGCCTGTTCAATCAGCGGAATTTGTGGATCGCTGATGCCATTGGGACGCCATCCTGAGTTGCCAATGCGTTCAGGGCCGTGGTCGTTGGGATAGGGAATGCCCAGAAATTCGTCAAAGCCATGAACACAGGGCAGGTACTGAGGCAGATGTCCCAGGTGCCACTTCCCGTACAAACCGGTGGTGTAGCCTTGTTCCTTTAGCAATTCGGTGATCGAAACTTCCAGTTCATCTTCGAGCCCGGTGGTAGAGTGCGGAAAAAGTACATACAAACCGGTGCCGTTGTTTACCCTCGATGCGTAGCGGCCGGTTAAGGTAGAAGCCCGCGACGGGGTGCAGGTGCCGTGCGGAGTATAGAAATTGGTAAACTTCATCCCGTCTGTTGCCAGCTGGTCGAGATTCGGAGTATTGATGTCTTTCGCACCAAAACAGCCCAGGTCGTCATAACCCACATCGTCGGCAATAATATGAATGATGTTGGGTTTTGTTGTTTCCTGTGCATTGATAAAAGGGGTAAAGAAGGTGGCAATAATTAAGGTGAAGAGTTTAATTTTTACTCGCATGAATTTAAGTTTTATTGTGATTTACTTTTTTGTTTTAGCTTTCTGCACTGGTGACGGGAGTTTTCATTCGACAACTTTTGAGCGCTTTGGTTTAAGCTCTTTTGTTGATGAAAGCAACAAAGTTGCCGCAAAGAAACGGGATTTCTATTATCGGGGGCAAGACTTTTGTCATCTCATCAACAAAGCTTAATCTGTCTTTTTTGTTGTTTTTTATTGGATATGACAGAATTATGATCTCAAAGTGCCTGTGCGCGTGGTACTGTAGATGTTTCGGGTGAGTAGCCCGTTTATTTTAGTTCAACGTTAGAAAGGGCTTGTTCAAAAAGTAAATGTCACGCAAAGCACGCAAAGATTTACTCAAAAGCACGCAAAAAGAGAAGTTGATTGTGAGTAATCTGCGACCTTTGCGCTTCTTTTGTGTCTTTGCGAGAACCTGTTTTTCCAACTTTTGGGAAAGTCTCTTTCCGCAGCAATCAGCGGGATCAGCGTGAAATAAAAAATACATGTTTGAATATCCGTTTTATATCATCGTTTTGATTAGCACGTCATGCTGTCCGTCAGCTGACGGATTCAGTATCTATTATTCCATATAATCAGTCTATTTGTAAACATGACCCTGAAATAAATTCAGGGTGACGGCCTGATTGTAATTGATTACGAATATTCAAAATACTTGCGGAATTAAAATATAAGTCCAAATGAATGTGGGAATGAATAATAATTGTGTTTTTACTTGTAAATCACCTTTCCCGGACAATCCCAATGCCACGTTCTAAGTGCACGATTGTTTCCTTCTAA
>JBKDZK010000609.1:0-2253 GCA_047971205.1 Draconibacterium sp. | reverse complement strand
TACAGGAATGAAGAGAAAGCGGTTAAGCAGAATTCAATCATAAATCTAACTCGATATAAAATGAAGAACCTGGTTTTATTTACCCTTTTTTTTGCTTTCATTTTGGGGTGTTCCAAACCCGGAAAAATTGATCCCCCTGTTACTTATGCCGAAGCGGCAGATCCTTCGGCCGATACCTTAACCGACTGGAGTGTGGTTACTCCGGGGTTACATGCCTCTATTGGTTCGGTTTACTACCGTTACAACAAAAGTTTAATCCCTGATCTGGCAAACACAAACGTTTGGAATGGTTTTGCCTGGCGCAACGAAAAAATTTCGGCACAACTGGTACTGTGGAACAACCAGCCCGCCGGAGTCGTTGAATGCCGGTTTTCTGATTTTAAAACAGAAGATGGAAAAACATTGCCGGCAGACATTGCTCGTGCACAGTTTGTGCGCTATGTATTAACCGACGAGTTTGGCCCGGGATGCGGACACCGCAAACCCGAAGACTTTATCGCCCGTATCAGCCCGGATGTGCTTGACACGCTTTCTGCATTTGAAATGGAGCCTCAGTCAGCCCGCCCGGTGTGGATCACGTTTGATGTACCCGCCGACGCAGCTCCCGGAAGCTATACTTCCACCATGCAGTTAATGCTCGACGGAAAGAAACACAGCGACTTTGCATTTACGGTTGAAGTGGCCGACCGCACGCTTCCCGAGGCTTCGGACTGGAAATTTCACCTCGACCTGTGGCAAAACCCGTATGCGGTAGCGCGTGTACACGATGTGGAACTATGGTCGGCAGCACACTGGGACCTGCTGCGCCCGCTCATGAAATTACTTGCCGGTGTCGGACAGAAAGTAATTACAGCCACCCTGAACAACCGTCCCTGGGGAGGACAAACCGAAGATGCATTTGGTTCTATGATCGCCTGGAACAAACAAGCCGACGGAAGCTGGACTTACGACTATACCATTTTTGACCAGTGGGTACAGTTTATGATGGATCTGGGTATTAAAAATCAGATCAGCTGCTACTCCATGGTTCCCTGGGGAAATGAACTTTACTACCACGATGTTGCTTCTGACGAAGAAGTAAAAATCGTAGCAAAAGCAGGCGCAAAAGAGTTTGAAGAACTGTGGACTCCTTTCCTAAAAGATTTTGTGAAACATGTAGAGCAAAAAGGCTGGAAAGACATTACGCGCATTGCCATGGACGAACGCTCGCCCGAAGAAATGCAAGCCACCATGAACCTGCTGGCCGAAGTCGTACCGGGCATGGAAGTGGCTTTTGCAGACAATCACCATAACTACAAGATATTTCCGGATCAGCTCACCGACCTGAGTGTTGCTTTTGGAGCAGAAATTGAACCTGAAATTCTTCAGTACCGGAAAGACCATCGTTACATTTCAACGTGGTACGTATGCTGTGCCGACGGCTTCCCCAATGTGTTTACTTTTTCGGAACCCGCCGAGGCCGTTTTTGTTGGCTGGTATACCATGGCAACCGGCTTCGATGGCTTTTTACGCTGGGCTTACAACAGCTGGGTAAAAGATCCATTGGCCGACTCGCGCTTTCGCACCTGGCCAGCCGGAGATACGTACATTGTTTATCCTGATGCGCGGAGCTCCATCCGTTTCGAACGCTTGCGCGAGGGCATCCAGGATGCTGAAAAGCTCCGTTTGCTGCGTGAAGAATTTCAGAACAATTCGTCGGCTGAAGCACAAGAAAAACTGAAACAACTTAACGAGCTCGTTGCCCGGTTTAATTTCACTCAAAAGCCCGCTGATTTTAACGAACTGATGCAAGAAGGAAAACAAACTTTGGAAAATCTTTCCAGGTAATACCTTTTTCTATGAACTTGTTTAAAGCTAAATGCTAGAAATACTATAATCGCCTGTATTGTTTAGTAATACCCTCACTTCGAGTGAGGGTATTACTATTTTGCAAAGTATTTGTTTTTCAGCGATCTGATCCTGAGAAATTTATTTAACTTTTGACAACTTCTATAAGAAGATACTCACTAAAATATTTGAACTAGCTGAATTATAGAAACAAAAGAGTTCAAAAAAGTAAGATGCTTTTGCGTCTATTGATCTTTGGCTTATCAGCCGGATTTTACTCTTTGTTTTGGCACAAAGAGTTCTCTGCTAAAGTAAAACCGAATTATTTTCGCAGTACAAGTAGTTTTCGTTTGTAATCGATCACGGCCTGGTAGTTCATTAAAAAATCGCCCCCCAGCAAACCACATATTTGCAGGTCGGCAGCAT
>JBKDZK010000608.1:0-4490 GCA_047971205.1 Draconibacterium sp. | reverse complement strand
CTTCTTATAAATGTATTGCGCACATTGCGAGAGAAAACGTTCCATACGATAGTTAAGTGTTCAATGTTTAAAGTTCAGAGTCTGCCAGATATACTTCGAGGACAGGCCAGCGGCCAAAGTTTCTTTGCGCATCAGATAGAAGTATGACAATTGTCCATCTTTCATTTGGTTATTCCGATATTCTTCCAACTGATATAATTTCCAGCCGATGTTTTAAAATTACTTTCTCCGCCAAAGATAACATTCAGTTTTTCGGGTTCTGCGCCACTCAATTTTTGCCAGTACTTCAGGTTCGAAAAATGTTCGTCGTTCATTGTCATTGCCGATTTAATTTCGTAGGCAGTCACATTCCCGGCTTCCTCCACAACAAGGTCAACTTCCTGTTTTGTCTTATTTTGCCAAAAATACAAACGTGGCGAAAAACCGTTGTGCAACTTATCTTTCAAAAATTCATTCACAATTAGATTCTCGAATAAAGCACCTTTGCCATAATAGTTTTTAACCTGCATTTCGTTTTCGATGCCCAATAACGAACAAACCAATCCCGTATCGTAAAAATACAGCTTCGGTGATTTGATAATCCGTTTGTTGAAATTCTTATGATACGGCTGAAGAAAATAAATGATGTAACTGGCTTCGAGCACCGACAGCCAGGATTTCGCGGTATTTACCGATATCCCGGCATCAATTGCCAACGAGTTCATGTTTAAAATCTGCCCTGTTCGACCTGCACACAACTGAATAAAACGCGAAAAACTGTTCAGATCGCCGATATTCTTTATTTGCCTTACATCCTTCTCGATATATGTTCCGGTGTATGACGGATAAAACAAGCGAGAGCTGATCTCTTTATCGTAAATCCCCGGATACATGCCTTTAAAAAGCACTTCTTCGTATTGATTAAATCTAATTCCGGCATTACTCAGTTCGCCGAGACTGAAAGGCAGCAACTTTAACAACACAGTCCTTCCGGCAAGGCTTTGCGAAATGCTTTGGAGCAGTTGAAAGTTTTGGGAACCGGTCAACACAAACCGAATGTTTCGTTTTTCATCCACCAGTCCCTGAATGTACGAAAACAGTTCGGGTGTGCGTTGAACCTCATCCAATACAGCACCATTCGGGAAGTTACTCAAAAATCCCCGCGGATCGCGTAAGGCATTGTTTCGAATGTCGATATCCTCCAGACTGACATATGGCAGATCCCTGAAAAATTCTTTTACCAGCGTGGTTTTCCCACTTTGCCGCGGGCCGGTAAGTGTAATTACAGGAAACTTTCCATCGACCTCTTCCAGTACTTTTGTAAGATCTCGGTAAATCATCCTTCAAAACTAGTCAATATTGGACATTTTTGCAATCAAAATGCAAATTTGTCCAACAAAGCCTATCTTCTTATCCTGCAAAGCACGCAAGCGTATTTTTATTATTTTTAAAGTCATTGAAGCTTGCTTAACATCTATTCTTATGAAACAAACGGCATTTTTTCTAAGTTTTCTGGTTCTGTGTTTTTCATCTATCGCACAAGACCGGATTACCGGCAAAACATTTGCTACCCGAAGCGAAGTGATTGCGCAGCATGGGAGGCCTGTACCAGTCAGCCGCTGGCCACACAGGCAGCGCTCGACTATTTCAGGGAAAACAGCTACACCAAAATACCGGCGTCAGGACCGCTGCCGGTTTCGGTACCCGGCTGTGTGGACGGCTGGTTCGAGCTCCACAACAAATTTGGCAAGCTGTCGATGAAAGAATTACTGAATCCGGCCATTTCATATGCTGAAAAACTTTGATGTGGCTTCGATGGGTTTTGGATCGCCCGAATACATCCACTATTTTGTGGAAGCCAAAAAACTGGCTTTTGAAGACCGTGCGAAATATTACTCTGATCCTGATCTTAACGATCTGCCAGTAGAAGAGCTGATCTCAGATGACTACGGAAAGAAACAGGCTGCCATGATCAATCCCAAGCGGGCTGCACGCAGCTACCCTGCCTGGGGCATGGAACACGGAAATACCATTTACCTGACCACTGCCGACGAAGAAGGAAACATGGTTTCGCTCATCCAGAGTAATTTCCGCGGAATGGGCTCGGGTATGACACCCGGGAAACTTGGTTTTATCCTGCAGGATCGCGGCGAACTCTTCTCGCTCGAAGAAGGCCACATGAATGTTTACGAACCACACAAACGGCCCTTCCATACCATTATCCCGGCTTTTGTAACAAAGGATGGAGAACCTTTCCTGAGTTTTGGAGTGATGGGCGGCGACATGCAGCCTCAGGGGCATGTGCAGATCATTTGCAACATCATCGATTTTGGAATGAACATGCAGGAAGCCGGCGATGCACCACGCATCCAACACACAGGCTCCAGCGATCCGACGGGTGGAGAACTGATGACCGATGGCGGACAGGTAACACTCGAAAGCGGTATTTCATACGAAACCATTCGCACGCTGATGCAGCTGGGACATAAAATTGGCTTCGACTTTGGCCCATACGGTGGTTACCAGGCCATTCTTTGGGACAGCAAAAACAAAGTGTATTACGGTGCTTCCGAATCACGCAAAGACGGACAGGCGGCGGGGTATTAGAAAAGGCGGGGAACAAGACCGAGGCTAAGGCTAAGACGAAAGTTACAGCCCGGATAAATGCCGTAGTTATTCCAAATAATCATGAAGTAAAGGCTTATTCATCAGCCGGGGCTTTGTATCAAAACGCAACTTTCCTTTACCAATTCCTTTATTTCCATTTCGGATGCTTCTTCAATTCATTTTCCAAAGCAGTCCGCACATTAAGTTCATTGTTACTAAGAGAGTCTGAATTCAACGGATTCTTTTCCAATTTATCAGTTGTCAGGTTATAAAAACGGCTGTCAGGATATAGTTTGTATTCGAGTGTTCTGACAAACTGATTTCTGTGCCGATTTACATAATCACCCCATCGCGGATCATAATGCACAAATGCGGTTTTCCTTGGCTGATAAGTATCACCTGTCAGTAACGGATAAAAGCTTTTCCCGTCCGATTCAATATCCATTTCAGTTAATTCAGCCAATGTGGGGAAAAAGTCGCTAAACTCGATCAACTCGTTGAACACAAGTTTTTCTTTAATTTGGGCGGGCCAGTGTACAACCAGCGGAACATGCGTACCTGCATCGGTTGTTTTTCCTTTTCCACCAACTATCAGCTCCTCACCGATATGAGAACTAATGGAAATATTGGTTCCGTTATCGCCCGTAAAAATTACCAAGGTATTTTCATCCAAGTTGAGTTCTTCAAGTTTCTGAATGATTCTGCCAACGATCTTATCGGCGTACGCCACCATGTCCTTAAAATAGGCGTTGTCTTTTTGATACCTCAATTCCGGATTCTCCCACTCCCGCGAATCCGGCGTAGGAACAAAGGGATCGTGAACCAACACCATTGGGTAGTACACAAAGAAGGGTTTATCTTTTTTTCGCTCAATAAAATCCAGTACAAAGTCGGAAAAAATATCCGGGCCATATTCGTCCCTGTTTCGTTCCAGTACCTTTCCGTTCTGTTCGATCAACGGATCCGCATACCTTTCGCCTTCCCGTCCGGTTTTGGTAAGCTGCCACAGGCAATATTCCTCGAATCCGAATTTATGAGGCCTCGTGTTGTCGTTCCAATCCTCAATACTGTCTTTGTAGGCCAGCCCGTTCAACTGCCATTTCCCGGCAATACAGGTTTCGTACCCCGCCTCCTGCATAAGGTTTCCAAAAGTGTATTCAGAAAGGCTCAGATGCCCGAAATAATCATAGTTCCTGTAGTTGTACTTGCCTGTCATGATCTTTACCCGCGAAGGGGTACACAAAGGTTGGGAAACACAGTTGGAAAAAAGAATTCCCTCCGAAGCCATTTTATCAATATTGGGCGTCCGGTACGAAGTGGAACCATAAGCCCCCAAACATTCATAGCCCATATCATCGGCCATGATCAAGATCACATTGGGCTGAGTTCTTTTTACTTGAGTTGAGGAGGACAACATAAACAAGGCAACAAACAGGATTGCTATTCTTTTAAAAGTTCTCATTGGTTTTCATTTTTAAGTAATTAATACAAACAGACGCGTATCGTTTAGTATTTAAAGTTTATTTTTGTTTGTCTTTATTTTAAAATTACTATTCTCGTTTAGTTTCTTGTTTATTTAATTCTTTCATTTTATTCATTTAACCGCTAACGGTGGTGGTATGGTTAGTAAGGGATTGCGGGCTTTTTAACTGTCAAGTTACAGTTAATTTTGAAGCGGGTTACTGAGCCTCGAAAGCCACTGAAACCCTTATTAACTATACACATTGTGTGTGCCCAGCATGAGCATGTGCACACTTACTTGTAAGCGGGTAACTGCGGCAGTTGGATATTCCGGAGCAAGCTGCCCCCCTTCCAAAGCATGAAAAATAAGTATTTTTTTGCATGACATTCCGGCGGATGCTGACCCCTCAGAAGTAAAGAGAGTTAATTCTTGGGTGCGGCGG
>JBKDZK010000607.1:0-2105 GCA_047971205.1 Draconibacterium sp. | reverse complement strand
TTGACAACGGCCTGGCAGGCAGAACACCTGAGATGCAGGAAAAAATCGGGAACGAACTTGCCCGGCTTGGAATGGATTTGGGGCCGTTTATCGTATATGCCGACCACGGCGCCAAATACATGGTAACCAACGATCCGGAAGTTAAGAAGCTTCTACAGACAAAAACAGCCGAAGCGCTTGAAGTGCAAAAGCGTACCGGGGCAAAAACCGGGCTGATTACTCCGGGCATTTACGACGAGAAGATGGATTGGGATTACCAAACAATTAACGTCATTGAAAACATGCGTGCCTGCTGCGACGTAGCCGGAAAAACAGGACTGGAGCTGGTTCTGGAGCCTCTCAATCACCAGGTGGATCACCCTAGATTGTTCCTGACCAAAATGCCACAGGCTAAAATGATCTGCGTGGCTGTGAACCATCCGAGCTGTAAAATTGTAAACGATATGTACCACCAGCAGATAACAGAAGGGAACCTGATCATGAACATGGATCTGTGCTGGGATTACATCGGAGCTTTTCACATTGGCGACAATCCCGGCAGAAAAGAACCAACTACCGGTGAGATCAACTACAAAAATATTTTCAAACACATTTACAACAAAGGCTACGACGGAGTGCTGTGTTGCGAGCATGGGAAAAGCATCGGTGGAAAAGAAGGTGAGCTGGCGCTTATTGAAGCTTACCGAAAAGTGGATTCATTCGAAGTTTAAAAGTTATTCTACCATAAAACAAAAAGGTGGCTCTTTTTCGGAGACCACCTTTTTTGGGGCATTTAGTTTCATTCCTTGGGGTCGGAATCAGTCGTATTCAACGTGCTATTCCGGATATTTTTAAGAATGTTATATGACTTTTTGGGTTACAAAACCACACCGCAAATGTGATCTTTTCCCCCTCAAACCAACCTTTAAATCGTAAATTGATGCTGCAAATAGTAAAAAAAGCAACAAAAAAAGGACGCCCAAAAGAGCGTCCCCGGTTTTAACACAACTTATATAGGACTATATAATTTCCAGTTTTTTCCCCACTTTAATGAAGGCGTCAACAGCCTTGTCGATTTGTTCAAACGAATGGGCAGCAGACAATTGAACCCGAATCCTGGCCTTGCCACGAGGTACCACCGGGAAACAGAATCCGATCACATAAACACCTTCTTTTAGCAGTTCGTCGGCAAATTTGATCGCCAAAGGCTCGTCGTAAACCATTACCGGCACAATGGCAGTATCTCCTTTCACCAGGTCAAAACCCGCAGCTTCCATTTTGGAGCGGAAACGCTTGGCATTGGCCATTGTTTTGGCCGGAAGATCAGAAGAACCCAAAAGCATTTCAATTACTTTTAAGGTAGCACCCACGGTTGCCGGCGCAAGCGTATTGGAGAACAAATACGGACGCGAACGCTGACGCAACATATCGATGATCTCTTTACGACCCGAAGTACATCCTCCGTTGCCACCTCCCATTGCTTTTCCGAAAGTGGTGGTGATGATATCTATTTTTCCCAGTAAATCATAGTGCTCTGCCGTACCGCGGCCAGTTTTGCCGATGTAACCCGTAGCATGCGACTCATCTACCATAATCAAAGCATCGTATTTTTCAGCCAGGGCAACAATTTCAGGCAATTTTGCCAGGTCACCGTCCATCGAGAAAACACCGTCAGTAACAATCAGGCGGTAAGTGGCTCCGGCAGCATCTTTCAGACACTGCTCCAACTCTTCCATGTTCGAATGCTTGTAACGAAAACGCTGCGCCTTGCACAAACGCACACCGTCAATAATCGAAGCATGGTTCAGTTCATCAGAAATAATGGCCGAATCTTCGCCCAGCAATGGTTCAAAAACCCCGCCGTTGGCATCAAAACAGGCACAGTACAAGATGGTGTCTTCGGTTCCCAAAAACTCAGAAACCTTTTCCTCCAGTTGCTTATGAATATCCTGGGTTCCGCAAATAAAGCGCACCGACGATAGTCCAAAACCCCAGTCGTTCATAATATCCTGTGCAGCTTTCACTACCTCCGGGTTGTTGGCCAGTCCCAGGTAATTATTGGCACAAAAATTCAATACTTCTTGCCCCGATGACACACTAATCTCTGAACTTTGAGAAGAAGTAAT